>VEPM01000028.1 GCA_012026795.1 Candidatus Methanoperedens sp. | reverse complement strand
ATATTGGTTTTTCGGATAATTATTTTCAATGTTGCTGTTTTAGAGAAAATTTGCCAGTATTGTCTGGCTTAACCGGAAAAAGGGGGTCTGAATAGTTACTTCATTTTTATTCCTCCTTCATATTTTGAATTACATCCAGGCTCACAACCAGCTCAAAAGGTACTGATTTATAGTATCTCCTGAAATATGGCGATTCTTCCGATACCTCGCTTCTGCCTTTTACAAGTCCAAGCTTCTCGAACTGCTTCAGGTATATGTTGACCAGAGGTCTTGAGATGCCAACTTCCTCCGAGATTTCCCTTGCGTACTTCTCCTGCACTGATATTGCTTTGAGTATGCAGAGGCGCTGCTCGTTCCCGAAGAATCCGAGGAGCTTTGAGAGCTCTGAGACAGAGTTGGTTGTGAGCTTTAACATGTGTTTGTTATTATTTACACCTGTAAAGATAAGCTTTTCGGCTCATAACCTGCAATAGAGACATTTTGTACCATCAGCTCTTTTTTCTCTTTTTCCTATAATCCATAATTACAAGTATTGCAACTACAAACAGGCATCCAAGAAGAAATACAAATCCGGGGTGTGCATTAATTGCGTTCGCCAGGTTTGTGAATATATCAGGCGCAGCCCTGCTTATTGCACCATTATCCACTGAGGGCGGCTGCACAGGGACCGCAGCAGTTGCATTTGCATCCCAGGCATTTATTGATGGAACTGCTCTACCAGCCTCTCCACTCTTTACTGTCTCATTAATTATACTGACAGGCATGGATGTGTTCGATAAATCCTGAATGGCCGGGGGGACAGGTTGTGATTTTAATTCATTTGTTATAAGTAAGTCACCCGCGTTCCTTCCAGCGCTTCTCATGAAAAATTCAATTATGCTTGAAGCAAACACTGCTGCTAATATTATTCCCAGGTACTTCCTGAGTATGTCACCAACAGAGTTCCTGTCTGTCTTTTCCGGCACTAAAATGATGAGTTTTCTGACAGGCGCATATATCTTGACCTCCCGCCCTTTCTCGCTATATTTTATCTTTTCGACTTTTATCAGTCCCACGTTTTCCAGGTTCTCAAGATTGTAAGCAATGGTGGTAAGGGGCACATGCAGACTCTGGGCAATATCCGAAGCAGAAAGAGGCGTATCAGCAAGAAGCTCGATTATCTGCCTTGCCGTATCGTTTGAGATTACCTGCGTTATCTTCTTTGATGCATCTCCCAGCGGCAGTATGAGGAGCTTCTCTTCGCCCGGATTTTTTTCATTTTCTGGCATTGTTATTATTAATAGGCAAGGATATTAAAAGAGATTGCTATAACTACGAATGGAGTTGTACTTTAAAACGCCATATTAAAACCACTTCGTTATTTGACGATGCCCGTTTCGTTAGTTTTATATCCCTTTAAATCTATACTTCGCCCACATATGACCGAAAAAGCAGATATTGCTTCGACTCCTGCCTCTACCGCATCTGGTATTAATCCTCCTGTAATAAACGGCTCTTATCATGACCTGAAGAACAGACTGGCTGAAAAAATGGCAGGTGAGATCACTTTATCGGATAATCCCGGTGAGACATTAAAGAAATGGCGGGCAGGCTTTGATATCTCCCAGTCAGACCTGGCTTCTTTTCTTAAAGTTTCCCCTTCCGTAATAAGTGATTATGAAAGCGGAAGGAGAAAATCCCCGGGGATTTTCATCGTCAGCAAGATAGTGGAAGCAATACTTGAAATGGATACTGCACGCGGTGGCGCCAAAATCCGTTCTTATGAAGGAATGCTACGGGGTGGTTTTAGCGCAGACTCCATATATGAGATTCATGAGTACCTGTCCCCGATTTCCATAGAAGAGCTCATAAAACTCGTAAATGGGGAAGTGGTTTACAGACCCCCGCCCGAACAAATAAAACCATTATACGGTTATACAATTGTGGATAGCTTAAGAGCGATCCTCCAGTTATCTTACAATGAATTCCAGAAATTATATGGATGGAGCTCTGAAAGAGCTATGATCTTCACCCAGGTATCAACAGGCAGGTCTCCTATGGTTGCCCTGAGGGTAACAAACCTGAAGCCTGCACTGGTGGTAATTCATGGAATCCCGTCATCACAGGTGGACAAAATAGCAGCAAAGATAGCAGAGATCGAACATGTTCCGCTGATTGCGACGGTTATGCCAATGCCAGACTTGATCCGCGCCCTTACGTCCCATGATCTTAAACATTAATATTATCAGTATTATTATTGTTATATAATATTTAACAAAAAAGAGGTACAAAAATGAATGTTGGAATCGTTTCGTATGGTGCTTATATACCCAGATACAGGATACGGGTTGAAGAGATAGCAAGGGTATGGGGCGCGAACGCAAATAGCATAATTGATGGGCTTATGGTTTTTGAAAAATCAGTGCCTGATCTTGATGAGGACACAATAACAATCGCAGTAGAAGCTGCACGTTATGCAATTAACCGGGCAAATATAAACCCGGAAAAAATCCAGGCGGTATATACAGGTTCGGAAAGCCATCCTTATGCGGTCAAACCTTCAAGCACCGTTATAGCCGAAGCTGTTGGGGCTACACCAGACCTCACTGTCGCGGATTTTGAGTTCGCATGCAAGGCAGGAACTGCTGCTATCCAGACATGTATGGGCATGGTAGAAACAGGAATGATCGAGCTTGGTATGGCAATTGGTTCGGATGTTTCCCAGGGCGCGCCAGGGGATGCGCTGGAATATACTGCTGCCGCAGGCGGAGTAGCCTATATAATCGGAAAGAAAGACCAGGTTGCAAATATCGAATCCACATATTCATACACTACAGATACACCGGACTTCTGGAGAAGAGAAGGAATGCCTTATCCCGAACACGGGGGAAGATTCACGGGAGAACCGGGGTACTTCAAACATGTCTCATCTGCTGCCGAGGGCCTTATGAAAAGAATGGGCACAAAACCTTCGGATTACAATTATGCAATATTCCACCAGCCAAACGGCAAGTTCCCAACCCGCGTTGCAAAGATGCTTGGTTTTACCGGTGAGCAGATAAAACCCGGACTTGTTGTTCCGCGTCTTGGAAATACATATTCGGGTTCATGCATGATGGGACTTGCGGCAACTCTCGATATTGCAAAAGCAGGAGACCGGATATTCATGACTTCTTTCGGTTCAGGCGCCGGAAGCGATGCATTCAGCTTTACGGTGACTGACAGGATCGATGAAATACGAAACAGGGCACCGGGCGTTGAAACATTGCTGGCAAATCCTGTATATATCAATTATGCGACCTATGCAAGACATAAAGGTAAAATTAAATTATAAAATCGGATAAATCAAACAAGGTGAAATAATGAGAGATGTGGCAATTATCGGAGTCGGATGTACGGAATTCGGCGAATTATGGGATAAATCCTTCAGGGAGTTGTTTGTGGAGGCCGGGGTGAGCGCAATAGAAGATGCCAATGTCCAGGGCGGGAAGATCGATGCGCTTTATGTGGGAAATATGAGCGGCGGACGGTTCATCGAACAGGAGCATCTCGGAGCGCTTATTGCGGATTATTCCGGCCTTGCAAGCCTTAATGTCCCTTCAACGCGCGTGGAAGCAGCATGCGCATCGGGCGGGCTTGCATTACGCCAGGGTATCCTTGCGGTAGCATCGGGTTACCATGATATTGTGGTAGCAGGGGGAGCTGAGAAAATGACCGATGTGGGTGTTGAGACAACAACGGATGCTCTTGCAGCAGCTGCTGACAGGGAATGGGAAGGTATTATGGGCGCAACATTCCCCGGACTGTATGCTATGATCGCAAGGCTTCACATGCATAAATATGGAACAACACAGGAACAGCTGGCAGCAGTGGCTGTGAAAAACCACCACAATGGGACAATGAATCCAAAAGCGCAGTTCCAGAATGAAATTTCAATTGAAACTGTAACAAATTCCCTGATGGTTGCAGACCCCTTGAGAGTCTTTGATTGTTCCCCGATCACAGATGGCGCATCGGCTGTGGTAATTGCCCCGGCTGAAATTGCAAAGAAATATTGTGACACTCCTGTCTATGTAAAGGCATCTGCCCAGGCAAGCGGCACAATTTCGCTTCATGACAGACCCGATATTACAACGCTTGATGCCACTGTCGCAGCAGCGAACTGGGCTTACAAGATGGCAAAACTCAAGCCAAAGGATATAAGTTTTGCAGAAGTCCATGATTGTTTCACAATTGCCGAGATCTGTGCTATTGAAGACCTTGGATTTGTTAAGAAAGGGGAAGGCGGGCCTGCAACAGAATCAGGCATGACGGCCCTTGGAGGAAAAGTCCCCATAAACCCGTCAGGTGGATTAAAAGCATGCGGCCATCCTGTTGGCGCTACAGGAGTAAAACAGGCTGTTGAAATAACACTTCAACTTCGTGGTGAAGCCGGGAAGCGGCAGATAAACGGTGCAAAGATCGGTCTTACGCATAATGTCGGAGGTTCGGGAGGCACTGCTGTCGTTCATATTTTCGGGAGGGAGAAATAAGTATGTCAGTCCCAAGATTTTGGAGAAGACTTAAGAATCTTTATAATCTCATAGGAACACATTGTGAAAAATGCGGCAGGTTTTTCTATCCACCCAGGAACATGTGCCCCAAATGCAGAAGAAACGGTATTGTAAGTCCGTTCAAATTCAAAGGCTCAGGTGTTGTTGTAACATATACAATCGTACATACTTCAGCGAAAGATTATTCCAAGCTTACACCTTATATTCTTGCTATAATAAAACTGGATGAAGGTCCAAGCCTTACGTCCCAGGTAATATGTGATCATTCACAGATATGTATTGGCATGAGGGTCAGGTCAGCTTTCAGGAAGCTTGGTGAGGAAAGCGATAAAGGAATGATATATTACGGGACAAAATTTGTCCCGATGGAAGAAAAAGCCTGATTTTTTCATTTTATTCATTTAAATTACTGCGTTACATTCATTATATAGAATAGATCATATAAGCACAGATGAATAATCTTGAAAATGCATCTATGACAGAACAGGAGCTTAGAGAGAAAATAAACCAGGTTTTTTCTATCTATGATATCCAGCATGCAGATGGTAATATTTATTTTTTTGGCACCCCAAAGGAAGATATAAAGATCATCTTCCAGAAGCTATGGCCGCTATTTTCTGAAAAAGGTTTCCAGTTCACAATAAAATACGAACTTGGCGAACACATTCTCGTAGTATCACCATTCTCGCCTGCAAAAGAGCGCCTCTGGATAAATTATGTTCTTGCAATTGCTACCATTTTCATGACTATGATTGAAGGTTCTTATCTTTTTGGCGCAAATCCGCTCACATCCTCTGCCGATATACTGAAAGGATTGCCGTTTACTATCGCTATCATGGCTGTGCTTGGAGCACATGAGGCAGGCCATTATTTAGTAGCGAAAAAGCATGGTATGCAAACGTCATTACCGTATTTTATACCGTTCCCTAACCCGATAGGCACGATTGGGGCCGTGATCAGACACCGTGGACCCATACCCAGCCGGAAAGCCCTGTTTGATGTAGGTATTTCAGGCCCTATTATCGGGCTTATTGTATCTATAATCGTAACAGCAATCGGACTTCTCCAGCCCCCGATAGTACAAACGGCCCAGCATTTACAGATAGAACTTGGCACTCCTTTACTATTTGAACTGGTAAACCGCATTATACCTGCAGGAGATGGAAGTATAATCCACTACCCGATAGCGTTTGCAGGCTGGGTCGGGATGCTTGTAACAGCTCTTAACCTGATCCCGGCAGGACAACTTGATGGTGGTCATGTTCTTCGCGCAATGATTGGTGAAAAAGCAAAAAAAGCATCCAGAATAATTCCATTTATCCTTATTTCTCTTGGTTTCTATATCACAATTATTCTGAACAGCAATGGTTTTATATGGGTATTATGGGGTATCTTCCTTTCGTTTTTTACAGCAGCCGGGCATCCCAAGCCCCTGAATGATGATATACCGCTCGGGAAAGGAAGAATGGCATTGGGGGTAATAACTTTTTTCCTGGGCTTGCTGTGTTTTACCCTGGTGCCTTTCCAGATGGGGTAAAATAATTTTAAAATACCCTTTATGGTCTTGTTTTATGAATAAATATAAATTAAAAAAATATGAGATCACATCCATACTTTTAATCATATTAGCAGAAATCTTATTTTTCTCAGGACAAAGACTTCTCACCATAGCAGTGCACTCATTTAATAGTATTCTAATATTAATATTATTAATTTCAAAAAAGAAACATCAGGTTATTCAATCGCTTTCCCTGGTTTCACTTCTTCGCATCCTTAATTTATCATTGCCTGTCTTTGTTTCCTTCACTATTTACTGGCTTGCAGCTTTGTATTTAATAATGTTTATTCCTATAATTCTATTAATAAAAAAACAGGGATTAAGCAATAGTCATATCGGATTAACGTACAAAAATCTTTATTTATTGCCAGTTTCCATTCTCCTGGGAATCGGACTGGCCTTATTCGAATATAATATTCTTGTCCCGGATCCTCTGATCCCGGAACCAGATTTACTTAATTTATTTATACTGGCCATTATAATGATTTTTTTCTCAGCCCTTTGTGAAGAAATTTTATTCAGGTCCCTTCTCCAGCAAAGCATAGAAAAAAATTCAGGACCAATGGCCGGATTACTCATAGCAGGTGTTATATCCGGTTTCATGAGTTCGGGATATTCCAGTTATTATGAGATCCTTTTTGCATTTTCTGCGGGTTTAATACTGGGATTTAGCTTTCAAAAAACAAGAAGTCTTCCATTCGTTGTAATGGCGCATGGAGTAAATAATATATTATTATTCGGTATATTGCCTTTTGTTATATAATCATAACAATCTTAAAGATTACAATAGAAGTAAAAACAATCAGTAGAGGTAATATCATAATATTTAAAAAATCCACATTTACATCATCCTTGTACTTGCTTGATAAAATTATATCTTTTGAAGATATCAATAAAATCAATAAAATTATCGCCGGGACACCGCCTATTGCCAGTCCTGTAACCATACTGATTGGTATAGTATTAGATAGTAGGCTACCTGCAGATGAAACCCAGAGTACAATAGACATTATTAATAAATGAAAAAATAAATGTATATACTTATTCATTCAAAATTCTAATAAATGATCATAATCATAATTATTATAATTATTTTTTTATATAAAGCCTTATATGGATTTAATCAGATTTAACATATTCTCAGAGATAGAGCCAATATGTTGGAAAATAATAACCATAACAATACCAGAGCAATAGCGATTATTTTTCATGCATTTAACATAGAAGCGACCATTGGCAGTGTAGTTATTAAAGCTCACAGGTATGCTGACCGTATCATCGTTATCGATGGTGGCAGCAATGATAGTACGGTAGAAATAGCACAGCTTGCTGGCGCTGAAGTTTATAACTATCCTGCGAAAAATGGCCGGAGGGGAGAATTTAAGAATGAGTTTGAAATTGCCATGCAGAAGGACGCAAAAATAATAGTCATGATGAGTTCTGATGAAGCACCTGATATTATACCAAAGATTATCGAGCCAATCAGGAATGAAGGTTATGATATTGTTGTAAATTCAAAAGAAAAAACCAATATCCCATACTCGCGGCTACATGTCCGTTTAAATAAAAGAGATATTGAAAAGAAAGAATGTATTGGTTTATCGACTGAATGTTTGAAAAATATTGTTTTGAGAAATTTAAATGGATCAACAGTAAAAGATATCATATATCAAGCAGAGAAAAATAATCTAAAAATAAAATATATTGGCCAGGATGATCAATCCAACTTTCATCAGTTCAAAGATTACAATATCGCCGTAGTTGTTCCTGCATATAATGAAGAACTTTTGATAGAGGAAACGCTAAAAGGTATACCGGATTATGTTAAAAGGATATATGTCATTGATGATTGCAGCAATGACAGGACCCCTGAAATTTTAAAGGGCATCATTGATCAAAGGATAGTTGCCGTATGTCACAAGACTAATAAAGGAGTAGGCGCAGCAATAGTAACAGGGTATAAACTGGCTCTTGAAGATGGAATGGATATTGTTGCTGTAATGGCGGGAGATAACCAGATGGATCCTGATCAGCTCCCCCGCCTGATTATCCCTATAATTGAAGGAAGGGCGGATTATACCAAAGGGAACAGGCTGATAAGCAAAGATTTCCGTAAGGGAATGAGCAAATGGAGATTCCTGGGGAATGCAATGCTTACTATAATCACAAAGATAGGCAGCGGATACTGGCATATAATGGATCCGCAAAATGGATACACAGCTATATCCAGGCAGGCGCTTGAAGTGCTGAATCTGGATGATATTTTTCCATATTACGGCTATTGTAATGATATGCTTATAAAACTGAATGCCTTTGGCGTCAGGGTTGAAGATGTTGTGATGCCAGCCCGTTATGGTTGTGAGAAATCAAAGATCAAATATATCAGTTATATTATGAAGGTCGCTCCAATGAATTTCAGGGGATTTTTATGGAGACTGAAAATAAAGTATGTTGTGCTTGATTTCCATCCGCTTGTCTTTTTTTATATAGCAGGAATAGTGCTTGTGCCTTCAGGAGTAATTTTTGGCTTCTGGATATCCATGCAGAAATGGCATCAAATCCCTGTTTCTCAAAACTTCCCGCTACTTTCGGCTTTTATAACACTTATGGGAATCCAGTTCCTTTTATTTGCGATGCTCTTTGACATGCAGGCTGATAAAAGCAGGAGCGGAAATATCGGGATTTTGAAATAACTATAGGTACATATATGTGCGGCATTTTCGGGATAGCGGTAAAAAATGATTCAGGTATTAACAGCAAGCAATTAAAATCAATAGTAACTAACCTATTCAAGCTATCCGAATCAAGAGGTAAAGAAGCAGCAGGAATTGCAATAAATTCTGATGATGAAATAAAGGTTTACAAATGCCCTGTTCCGGCATCTGTTTTGATAGATAGTAAAGAATTCAATGAAATTCTGGATTCTGCATTAAATATATCTAATAAAAAACATAAATATTCTCAACCTGTTACTATAATCGGGCATTCCAGATTAGTGACAAATGGCGCCAGGCAGGTTATTGAAAATAATCAGCCGGTCATAAAAGATGGGATAGTGGGAATTCATAATGGCATAATTGTGAATAATGATGAACTCTGGAATAAATTTCCATATTTAGGCAAAAAATACGACGTGGACACTGAAATCTTATTGAGTTTAATTCGTTATTTCTATAATCACCGGAATTCATTAATAAATGCTGTTCAAGAAAGTTTCAGGCTCATAAAAGGTACTGCATCAGTAGCATTATTATTCAATGATATTAATCATCTGTTATTAGCTACAAATAATGGCTCTCTATATTTATGTAAGAACTCAGAAGGTAATATCTATATTTTTGCATCAGAACTTTATATATTAAATACAGTAATAAAACAACAAAAATTGCAGAAAATTTTGGGGAATTATGAAATATCGCAGGTCAGGCCGGGAATCGGTTATGTGATAAATACCCATAGCCTGGATTTAATAAAAATTGAGCTAAATAATAAGGAATGTATTAATTATTCAATTAAAAAATGTAACTCTTTGAAAAATATTAACGTTTTGTACAGTCGCTCAGAGTTAAATGACATGATAAGCAATCAAAGATTAATTGAACGCTCACCGCAAAGGGCACAAAGATTTTATCCTGATACCCGAACTATAAAACGCTGTGCAAAGTGTCTTCTCCCTGAAACAATGCCGTTTATAGAATATGATGTTGCAGGTGTATGCAATTATTGCAGAAATCATAAAAAAACTGAAGTAATGGGTAAGGATGCCCTGGAAAAACTGGCTGCAAAATACCGGAGTAAAAGTGGAGATCCGGATTGCATCGTAGCTTTTAGCGGAGGGAGGGACAGCAGCTATGGATTACACTATGTCAAGAATGTTTTAAAAATGAATCCTATTACTTATACGTATGATTGGGGCATGGTTACAGATCTTGCACGAAGAAATATTGCCAGGATGTGTGGTAAATTGGGTGTTGAGAATGTACTGGTGTCTGCCGATATAAATAAAAAAAGAGAAAACATCCGAAAAAATGTAAATGCATGGCTTAAAAAACCAGACCTGGGAATGATTCCTTTATTCATGGCAGGAGATAAACAATATTTCTATTATGCCAACAAGCTAATGGAAGAAACCGGTATCAAATTAGTTATTCTATGCGAAAATATGCTGGAAAACACCTTTTTCAAATCGGGATATTGCGGGATCAAACCCGGTTTTGGAGGTGAGCACACATATTCTCTTGCGGGTGCGAATAAAATAAAGTTAGCTGCATATTATTTAAACCAATATATAAGAAATCCTTCATATATTAATTCTTCGATATTTGACACAATGAGCGCCTATTTTTCATATTATATGATGCCCCATGAATATCTGAATTTATACCGATATATCGAATGGAATGAAAAGGAGATTGAATCGACATTAATAAAAGAATACGAATGGGAACTGGCTCCCGATACACGCACAACATGGAGAATAGGAGATGGCACTGCTGCTTTTTATAATTATATCTATGGAGCAATTACAGGCTTTACCGAGAATGATACATTTCGCAGTAACCAGATAAGGGAAGGCATGATAACGAGAGAGAAAGCTTTAGAACTGGTTGAAGATGAAAATAAACCAAGATATGAATCGATAAAATGGTACTGCGATACTATTGGCATTAATTTCGATGAAACTTTAGAAATTATCAACTCAGTTCCCAGGATATATGAGACCCGATTTCAGGGGAGGAAGTAAATGAAATTTTTATTATCTATTGAACATCCTTCATGGGCACATCAATTCAAATATATTATCCGGGAACTTGAAAAGAAAGGTCATATTGTAAAGGTTGTTGCGATAAATAAAGACAGGGATCTGGAATTGCTGGATATTTTCAATATTAATTATGAAATTATTTCAAATACCTCGGGAAAAACCATAATTGATAAAGGGATAATTTTTATAAAGACATTAATCAGGATCTTTCAAATCAGCAAAAGATTCAAACCGGATATATATATTGGCAGGGCATCTCCGATGATGGCAATAAATAGTTTTTTATTTAGAAAAGAGCATATTATTTTTGAAGATACTGAACATTCCACATTTTGTCTATTTATAGCAAAGCTTTGTACAGATGTTATCATTACCCCGGATTGTTTTAAAAATGATCTTGGAAAAAAACAATTAAGATTTGATGCTTATAAAGAAATGTTTTATCTTCATCCTGATTATTTCACCCCTGATCCCATGGTATTGTCTGAATTAAATCTCTCACCAGGAGATAAATTCTTTATTTTACGTTTTGTTGCATGGGATGCACATCATGATATTGGACAAAGCGGGCTTTCAGTGGATGCAAAACGAAAAGCTGTGGAAGAATTCAGTAAATACGGGCGTGTGATTATTTCCTCTGAAAGTCCGTTGCCCTGCGAATTTGAGAAATATCGCATAACAATTTCTCCGGAGAAGATACATGATTTATTATTTTTTGCCACATTATATTTAGGCGAGGGAGGAACCATGGCGACTGAAAGCGCAATTCTGGGTACACCTTCAATATATGTTTCATCGCTTGCCGGGACAATGGGCAATTTCATTGAACTTGAACAAAGATATGGTTTGATGTTAAGTTACAGAGACCAGGATAAAGCAATCGAAAAAGCAATCGAGCTTATCAGAAAATCCGATATAAAAAATGAATGGAAAAAGAAACAGGAGATTTTAATGACAGATAAGATTGATCCAAATGAGTTCATGATCCGGTTTATAGAGAATTATCCTGAAAGTTTTCATGCAATTAAAAATATGAAAAATATGAAAAGGAATAAAAAAGATGTTTAATAAAGAATTATTCATATTAGCACATCAAGTTGCAGACAGGAATTTTTATTCGATCTATAAAAAATTGATCCGGAATCAATGGAAATCTTATGATGAGTTAAAAGAAGAACAAGAGAAGCAATTAAGGCATATGATCAATTTTGCTTATAAAAATGTTCCTTATTATCATAACCTCTTTAAAGATTTGAGATTGGACCCGGCAGATATAAAAAAAATAGAAGATTTGCAGAAACTTCCTGTACTTACAAAGGAAAATATAAAATCAAACTGGGAGGATTTCCAGCCTGTTAATTTGAACAGGATAAATTATTATGAGGGGGTTACAGGAGGTTCAACAGGTACGCCCTTTAAATACAGGTTAAGCAAGCCTGACAGGTTTCTCAGTGGTGCCCTGTTATACAGGGGATGGGGATATGGAGGTTATGAGCTCGGGGATAAGATGGTATTCCTGGCAGGCTCTTCGTTAGATATCGGGACAAAATCTTACCTGGACAAAAGAGTTCATGAAATTGCCAGGAATATCAGGAAACTCTCTTCCTTTGATATGGGAGAAGCACAAATGCGGAAATATGTTAAGATCATAAATTCATTCAAGCCAAAATTTTTGAGGGGATATGTATCTTCACTATACTTCTTTGCTAACCGGATTGAAAAAAATAACTTGGAAATAGATCAACCCTTGTTGGTATTCACAACCTCCGAGAAGCTGTATCCTCACATGAAGGAACAGATAGGGAAAATTTTTCATTGTGAGGTACTGGATACTTATGGATTGAATGATGGCGGCATCAGTGCTTATGAATGCCCGGATCATGCCGGATTGCATATTGATACTGAGAGGGGAATTATGGAAATTGCAGATCCGGAAGGAAATCAGTTAGAGACCGGCGAAGGGAAAATACTGGCAACCAGTCTTTATAATTATTCGATGCCTTTTATAAGATATGATACAAACGATTTAGGAAACCTTGCTGATGATATTTGCAGCTGCGGCCGGGGATATAAGCTATTAAAAGAGGTAGCTGGAAGGAGCGTGGATTTCCTGCTGACACCGGAAGGGAAGAATGTCAATGGATGGTTCTTTATATATATATTCTGGAAATTTTGCCAGGGAATAAAAGAATATCAAATCATCCAGGAAAAATTGGATAAAATCATTATTAAGATAGTTATAGATGAATATTTTGATGAAATGCAGTTAAATAAAATATTACATGAAGTAAGATTGAAAAGTGAAAGATGGAATGTGGAATTTAAATTTGTCGATAAAATCGATAGGACAGGGGCTGGTAAATATAAATATGTAATAAATGAGATGCGAAAATGACAGACAGGAATTTACTTGTAATATGCAATAATTTCCCGGACAGGGAGAACCTGTATATCGGTGGCATTTTCATTAAAGAACAGGTAAAACACCTGAGATTTTTTTTTGATAACATCTATGTGATTTCTCCTGCTCCTTATGGAATTGAATATACCAGGAAAATAAAGCAAGAAGATTATATATTTGAAAATATTCAGGTTTATTTTTTAAAATATTTGAATTTTCCTGTGTTCTATTCTTACGGACGAAAGAACTGGACATACCTGGAGAAAAGAGCGATAATAGACAAAATCCAGAAAGAAGGACTGGAATTCGATCTGATCCATGCTCATTATACCTGGCCATCCGGGGCAGTCGCAATTGAATTAAAGAAAAAATTTAATGTGCCTGTAATAATTACGGAACATACCTCGGTTACTTTTAAAAATGCGATTGAAAATAAAGATCCGGTATTCATTAAATCTTGGAAATCATGTGATGCTATTATCCGGGTACGAAAAGGTGATATTCAATTTTTTGACAATGTCGGTGTTTCATTAAATAAAGTGCATTTTATACCTAATGGATTTGATCATAATAAGTTTACTGCGCTTGACGGGCTCCAGTGTAAGGAAAAATTAAATTTACAGGTTAACAATAAAAAAATTTTATTGAATGTCGGGAATATGTATGATGAAATAAAAGGACATAAGTATCTTATTGAAGCCATTAATGAAGTTAAAAAACGGAGAAGAGATATCCTGTGTATTATAATAGGAACCGGAAAATTAAGAAAGAACCTGGAAAAACAAATTCGTACAATGGGATTGGAGAGTGAAATCAAACTGGTCGGCAGGAAAACACATGAAGAAATCCCGATCTGGATGAACGCCTGTGATATATTTATTTTACCGAGTTTGAAAGAAGGTAATCCTACGGTATTGCCGGAATGCCTGGCCTGCGGAAAGCCTTTTATCGGAACAAAGGTTGGGGGAATTCCCGAAATAATTACATCTGGAGAATATGGTTTATTGTGTGAGCCTGCGAATTCAGGATATTTAGCTGAAAACATATTAACTGCCCTGGATAAAGTATGGGATACAGAAAAAATAAGGGGTTATTCGGAAAAATTCAGATGGCAGAATATTGCCAGTGACATCCTTAAAGTTTATGAGATTGCTAAAAGAGATTTTAATGGAAAATGAGATACAAAAAAATAAGTTTAATAATCCTGTCTATGGCTTTTATTGTGCCATTGATGATTTTTAACGGTACATTAGATGGTTTTGCACCAAAACATATGCTGGTAATGTCTGAGACCGTCCAACACGGATATCTGTTTTCCAAGGAAGCCGAACAAATCGCACCAGGTTTTTATATGACAGGAGCCATAATAAACATTCTTACTGAAATTCCTGCAAAAGAATTTGTTTTTTTACCGATTCAGTTTATCCCGTATCTGATTGTTTTTTATGTTTTTATATATAAAATATCCGGGAGTTATTTATTGTCAAGTTTAATTACTTTAATAGAACTCATCTCAAGCACAAATGGTACTGATAAAGTTTTTTTCTGGCCTCATGCGTTAGGATGGATCATATTTTACACGATGCTTTTTATTGTTTTTAAAATCGCAGAGAAAAAAAATGAAGAAGAGTGGAAATTCCGGATCCTTTTAATACTCCCTGGTATGTCACTGGCCATCATATCCTACGATATATTTGCAGTATCTTTATTATTTTTGGTCATCTTGTCATTGTTGCTTTTTCTTTTGAAGTTTATATCAAATGTCAGAAAAGATAATATGAAAAGAAATTATCTAAATATATTCATTATACTGATAGTATTTAATTTTGGATTATTAAAGTTCGTATATGATGTTTTTATCCCAACAATCTTGAATAATCAGTTAAGAGATGTAACTGCTGTTGATAAATTTATGTTATCATACGTTTCTACTGAAAGCGTACAGACTCCTTTGAGTGAACTCTATATCAGCTATCCCGGAATAATCTCTATAATCAGTTTAATAAAATATTCGGCATTATTAGTTTCAATATTAGCTTTTTCAATAATAATGCTTGGAAAATTAAGGGCAAAGAATCCTATTAATTTTTTTGATACTGTCGTATGTTCAATTATTCTTTTTGCAGTCTCATATGCTTCAATAAGGTTTTTTTTAGCCCAGTTTGCAATTACCCAGATTTATCTTCCTGGAATAGTTTGCACTATCTGGTTATATAGATTCTCAGATAAATTCAAAACCTGGGCAATTTTTGTTGTTCTGTTATTAATGGTCCTGGTGCCTGTTTATTATTATGAAAATTATAGCAATAACTTAATAGATACAGACGAAAATAAATATGGTTATATTGAATATTCTGCATACTGGTATTTAGAAAAAACCGTCAGGTCATCAATAGCAGTATCTGATGAGTTAACAAAAAATTTCTTCATTATGCATCATGAAAAACAGGTAGAGGATATTAATTATACGAAAATACGCGAGCATATGAAAATTTTATCTATAGATGATGTGGTATTTCTGCTTCAAAAATCAAATAATTCAGAAAGTAAATATTTCATTGTAAATTATGATCTAAGTAGAATGAGTCTCCAAAATTGGAAAATCATCAGGACATGGAAGTTTTCTAAAGATAAAATAAATACTAATCCGAAAATAAAAAAAATATATTATTCTGGATATATAGAAATATATCTATCTTAAATCCACCCATTCTTTTTTACCAGCAGGTAGATCAACATCCCTAAAACTACATGTGTTAGCATCCAGGCATATCCTGCGCCTGGGATTCCAAATATTGAAATAAAAATATAACTCGATCCAAGCAGGAGCAGAAACCTTAACAAATTCAGTTTCACAATGCTTTCAATTTCCATCCTTACTTTCTGGATAGGAACAAATAATGAATATGCGACAACGAAAAAGCTTGATATTGCAAAATATCTCAAAAGCTCAAAAGCTCCCATGTAGTTCTTTCCAAAAAAACCAAGAAGAACATCCCCAAAGAAATAAAGAAATACTACAGATGGAATAAGGAAAGAATAAATTGCAACCAGCGCCTTCTTTATGTTTTTCTTAAGGCTTTCGCCGTGGCTTCCTTCCACGAACAGTGAAGTCCCCAGCGAATCCGGGATAATCAAGACAAGATTCCCGATAGCATATGCGATATAATATTTGGCGGCTTCAGTCTCTCCGGATAAATTTAAGATCAATATTGGCAGTATTAATGTCGGGGCGACCATCAGGACTTGTGATATGTAATTGCCTGATGAGTATGACAAAGATTGTTTGATAAATGCTTTATCTATCCTGGAATTTAACCCAATATGTTTTTTAATGGCTAAAAAAGAAAAAAAAGTGGCAACCAGGTATGATATACCTACAGATCCGAATATGCCAAAACTTCCAAGAAATACAAGTGGAATTAAAAGGGGCACCCTTATGCCCTGCAAAACATTTTGAAAGAAAAAAAGATCCCCGCCTCTTATAGCTACAAAAGCGTTTCCAGTTATTGAAGTTATTGAGTTCAGAACTGCAAATATAAGAAAGATCATTACGAATTTAAAATCCTGCATAAAGGGTAGACCTGTGGAGAAATAGTTGATGCCTGAAATATAAATAAATCCCACGAAAATAGTAGAAACTGTAGTTACCATCAAACATGAGTTGAAAACCTTTTTTTTATCATTAACAGGAAGATAGCGAATAATAGAGTGATCAAAGCCACATCTTGATAATAGCATTACAAGTCCTAAAGAAGACATAACTGCTGTTGCCATGCCCACATCTTCAATAGAGTAAAATCTTGCTGCGATAATCCAGAAAAAAAAACCAGCTGCTACATTAAAGTAACTGCCCATGAGAAGGAAAAAAGAATTTTTCAAGAGGGAATTGCCCAGGTATCTTTTGATATGATTATACATAACGCCTGATTGGAGTACGACCAAGTGCCTTAAAGCACAATATGTAGATTATCTTGATTATTTATATATAAGGCAGGTGATTGTATATTTTATTGGTCATCATGGAATGGGGATTAAAGTATATAAGGATAGAAAATTTAATGGATTTATATTCCGGGTGATAAAAAAGTGAATGAAAAAAAAACAATAAAATGGGATGGCCATGATATAATGCAAAATGAGATATTTATGGGATCATATTGCAAATATAAGAATTTTGAACTTTCAAAGATTGATACCACAATTGCTTATTTCCACAGGCTTCCGGTTTTTGGATATACGTTCATGAAAATTCATTCACCCGATCTGGAAGATTTTTTATCTATTGTCCAAAAATCAAGGATCGTATCTGCCAGAAAAAATGTGGCCTTCCTGGAAATAATTACACCATATAAAGACGACACCATTAAAAAATATATTATAAAATCAGGGGGTACATTTGTCATAGATTTTAAGGATAATGATCCTGATTGTGAAAATATATGGAAAAATTTTCATAGAAATGTCAGGCAAAAGATCAGGCAGGCTAACGAAAGTGGTGTAATTATCGAGGAAGCTAAGCATGAAAATGATTTTAACGCGTGGTGGAAATTATACGAAGTTGCCGTAAAAACCAAAGAGTTCGAGGGACAAAAATATGGCCTGGTATATGATTTATTCAACAATCCTGATATATCCCGTTTATTTCTGGCAAAATCTGAGGATAAAGTAATAGCCGGAACATTCCTGTTACTTAATAAAGGTATTCTCAACTGGTTATCTGCTATGGATTCAAATTCCGGAAAATATCGCCCAAATAATCTCCTGAACTGGGAAATTATAAAATGGGGAAAAGATCAGGGATATGCTTACTATGATATGGGAGGCGCAATCATAAATAAAAACCATGGGCCAACCGAGTTCAAAAAAAGTTTTGGTGGAGAATACAGGGAATTATACACATATAGAATTCCGATTGTATATCTTAAAAATATAATTATGGAACTTGCTCTTAAGTTCTATAAATAATCCTAAAAATAATAGTATGGCAAAAAAATTATATGTAATAATCGGATGCGATACTGATCCTGTAATTGAGACAAACGAACCGAAAGCATTAATTAAAGAAAATATATGGGACAAGACTATTCAGTCTATTCTCAGATTAAAAGAAAAGATAGGAATATTTGAAAAAAAACGGGGACTCTCTCCTAAAATTACCTGGTTCCTGAGGTCGGATCAGCAAATCAACACACAGTGGAATGACTGGTGCTATCCGGCCAGAGAATACCTGTCATTATGGAACGAGCAACAAAAATCAGGTGATGAAATCGGATGGCATCCTCATCTATGGCGATATGATGAACTAAAAAATATATGGTATCAGGAAATCAATGATAATGATTGGATATCCTCATGCCTTAAAAATGGCTATCATGAAATATCAAAACTATTTGGAATAAATAGTGTAAAAATGGGCTGGTGCTTCCATAACAATTACACAATGGATTTAGTAGATTCCTTTGGCATCAAATGTGACCTGTCAGCCATTCCCGGCCTTATAAACAGCAGGGATACCTGTAATATTTATGATTGGGAGAATACATCAGCATGCCCTTATTTTCCCTCGAAAAAAGATTACAGGACCAGGGACGATAATCCTTCTAACAATCATAACATCATGGAAATCCCAATAACAAATTATACAATGCCTTTTTTCTGGCAAATCTTCATAATTAAAAGAAATATGGCTGCAAATATCGCAAAACATCCGATATTTTTTAGAAATTTTAGTAATAACATCGTTTATAATCAGGAATATTTATTAAATACATATTTCCATCCCTGTGATATCGGAGAAAAAGACAGGCTGTTTTCTTTGAATAATTTTGAGCGAAATCTAAATAATATTATAGCAATTGCAAAGAAAAAGAAATTAGAAGCTGTATTTATAACCCCTCAAGAGTTCATAGCCGACTTTGCATGATCCTTCTTATGACCATCAATCCTGCAATATTAACAATCAATATCAGGATAATTGCGATCAATGCCCTGTTACTGATATTGAATAAACTATTGAATAAACTCTCCGGTTTTTTAAAACTGAATTGTTTATCAGAATCAAGGGATACTATTTCTTCAAACGTACCGCCATCTCCTGCTGCTTTCAGGGTATAACTTGAATTCAAGGGAAGCCCCGTGAAAATAAGTTCGGAATCCGAATGTTCAGATAGTTTTTGGCCATTATTCCATAATGATACCTGGTATTTCGAATCAGCTTTTACATAGATACTGGCATATTTTTTTATATTGATGGCATTGCCATCTCCATACTGGAGATTATCCGGAAGGTCAAGAACACCAAGGAGAGTAGGAGCAATGTCTTCCTGTCCATATTCACCGCCGACAACTCCCGTTAATGTATTCGGGGAGAGTATTACAAGAGGTATTTTCAGGCTCTCAATCTTTGTTGAATATTTATCAGAGCTATGCCCTCCACGCCGTGCGTTTATTGTTGCAAAAGACATTCCATGATCTGCTGTCAGGAAGAATGCAATATTATTGTCAAGCGCTGTCTTATAAAGGGGATAAATATCCGAATCAAGGCTCTCGATCAATTTCATGTAATCATCATCTCCCATATTATGTCCACCGCTATCAATTGCCCCGATATTCACAGTCAGGAGGAATCTCTGCGAAGGATGTTTTTTTATCATATTTAAAGCTGCGGCATTTGCGGCATCAATGCCCCATCTGTTATATGCAGAATATTTATCCACACCTTTTTTACCATCAAGATAAGAAGGGAGTTTCATCTTCCATTCATACATCAGATCATAAACGCCCTCAGGTGCATTCTTTGTTTGTATTGACATGAGCGGCTCATCAATAGAATTATTTTCGGCAAATAGAATTATATCCTGCTCGCTTCGCATATTCATAAAATCTCCCCTTTCCATTATAGCAAGATTTACAAGGCCATGTTCTCTTGTGATATCAAATATTGTAGCATCCGGGTAGCCCACGATCTCCTCATTTGAATCGGAAAATCCCGTAACAATTACCGAGTGTGCGATACCAGTTACAGGAATTTTTGTCCTTATATCCGCGATCCTTGTTCCGAATGACAGGTTCCCGGTCTTTGCTTTTGAAAGCAAAGAGCCGTCTGATGCTAAAGGTGAAGTTTCAGGATAATAATATGAAGAGCCAAAGCCATCAACTATGAAAAGGATAGCGCTTTGCGGTCTTTTCACTTCATTCAATGTTATTTCAGATACGGATGCTGCAGGGAATGGTATTAAAATGAATAATATAGATAATAATATAATTACAGAATTTTTTATCATATAGCGCTGATTAGGGGGAATGAAATAAAAAGATTGTGTATAGTCATTCGGCGTATCATAATATAATTTCTACAGTGATCATCAATAGGCGCAGAATATATATAATGAACTGCACTATTATACATAATGGAGTTGACATTGGATATGATATCAAGGGGAGTCAAGCCAGGTATACGTATGCTTTCCGACATGAAAGATGTCATTTATGATCGTAATTGGCTTTCAAGTGCAGGAAATTCTGAATTATATTATATGTACCGGGAGCTTTCACTGAGCAAAAAAGATGCTGCTGCCATGAAAGAACATGGCCTCAGGTACGATATCACTATCATCCCGCCGCAGATGCTGGGATGTGAATTTGTAAAAACAGCAGGTCATTATCATCCGCTTGTTCCAGGAACTCAAATCACGTATCCTGAAATATATGAAGTACTGGGAGGCGAAGCAACTTATATGCTGCAAAAACCGGATAATGAAGGAATAAATGATGTGATCCTGGTAAAAGCAGGCGCAGGCGATAAGGTGATTATTCCGCCAGGCTACGGGCATCTTACCATCAATACATCAAATAAAGTATTGAAAATGGCTAACTGGGTGGCACGCGACTTTGAGTCCATATACCAGCCAATAAAAGAAAAGGGCGGAGGCGCATATTTCATCCTGGATAAAGGAATGGTTAAAAATCCGCGATATGGACATGTGCCCGAAATCAAGCCTGGCAAACCCGCCAATCTTAAAGAAATAGGATTGCAGAAAAGCAAAGAGATGTATGGGCTTGTTCGGGATTTAAAAAATCTTGAATTCCTTACAAAACCTCATGAGCATGCATGGGTTTTCGAAGAAGTGCTTGGTAAATAATTCCAATTTTAAACAAAAAAAGAAAATGAGGACGAGGAGAGAAATTAATTCTTTCCGTCTTCATATATGAATCTATTTTCAATCTATATGTCGTCGTTGGTTACAGTACAGGTCCTTGTTTCGCCAGGATTTATGTAACCAGAGCAGTCGCCAGAAAAGGATCTGCTATATTCCGGATTGTAGGACTCATCTACATTATACCATCCTGAATAGATATTCACATCTGTACCAGTCTCCGACCCTTGAAATGCACCTGGTGACGGGTTGTTTCCGTATACAAACATTGTAAAGTCAGCTGCTGTCATTTTGCCGCCGTTATCATTGATCACATTTTTGGTTACTATCAGGTGAGATGGCGCTATATCATCATTCGTTATTGTGCAGGTCTTAATTTCACCGCCTTTAATATAACCACTACAATCAGCAGAGTTTGTTTGAGAATAATCTGATCTTGAATTTTCCCCGACATAATAGTAGCCTTCATAGATTGTTACATTAGTGCCGGTTTCAGACCCCTGAAACACACCTGGCGAGGGGGAATTGCCATTTACATACATTGTGAAGTCAGATGAGCTTGCTGTACCGCCATCATTATTAATTACTTGTTTGATGACGACTAATTGAGCCCTGGGTATATCATCGTTGGTTATGGTACATGTCCTGTTTTCACCCATGTTTATTTGACCAGAACAATCAGGCGAATACGATGTAATATATTCTGGATTCCAATTTTCATTCACGCTATAGTACCCTGCGCCGATTTTTACATCAGTACCTGTTTCTGAACCCACAAAATAAGCCGGGTTGGGATTATTGCCAAAAACATTTATTCCAAAATCAGAAGCAATAGCCGTACTTCCGTTATCATTAATTACATGTTTGATTACTTTCAAATACGATGCTTTGTCATAATTGGTTATTACACAGGTTTTTGCTTCGTTATTATTTATCCGCCCGGAACATCCCGGTGAATATGATACGTCGTAACCTTTGACTGCAAGTTCAGTAACTTTATATTCACTATTTTTCATAGTAACGGTTGTTCCTGTTTCCGTACCACTGAATATGGCTGGCGATGGATCTTTTGCTGTAACACTTACTACAAAATCAGATGCCATCATTGCACCGCCGTCATCATTGATTACATTTACAAAAACCACCAGGGTGGGAACTTTTTGTTGATCCGGAGCTGCATAAACTTGAAAAACATTGCCCATAAGCAATGAAGTTATTGCAGCTATAGATAACAGTACAAGTTTAGTTTTGTTATTAACCATATTTTACCTCCATTTTATTATTGATGCATTTACCATAACACCTTTTCAGGAAAATCCCCCTGCATCTCGGACTTTTAAGTATGGTTTTAAATAATTTTCCTCTCCCGTTAATAAACGGGCTTATATTTTTGTGACTAAACTTTACTATCTTTAGCACAACCGGTCTATTTATTATCTGGTTAATTCTTAATTACATAAATAGTTTGCGCTTACATTGGCTTTGTGTAAGAAGTAGCCAAACCCAGTAACTTTATACACAGACATACCACTTTTTACACAGGAATGGTAAAAAAGCTGATACCGAAAGTTGTGAGTCTGGGAATCAGGATATAAAGGTCAGAGCATATCGTAAATATACCTCGCTATAACTGACGCAATTTTAGATTCTAAGTCACGAATTTTTTTATCAGACATAAATAGTTCAAAAGCTAAATGTACAAACATAATAAAAATTATAAACAAAATTATAATTACCACATATAGTTTATTCAGCCCAGGATATCTTCCATCGTAAAAACCAGACCACCCAAATTCCTGTAAAGTAATATGTAATACTTCAAATATTAAGAGCATAGGTAAAAAATTTTTTAACCATTCAGCAGGTTTAATCAATTTTAATATAACATAACCAACATAACCTTTTGTAAAATCCTTATAATATTTATTAATTTCATTCGCAGCGTTGTTATGTTGTTTTTCATCAATTATTCTTTTTTGTTCTGCTTTCGCCAAATCAGATAGTGATTTATCGTAAAAGGTCATAAAATCATTAATCCGCTTTGAAGAGAACTCCATTTTTAAAATTAACACTGCCAATGCAACTATTACGCTTATCAATGTAACATTCATGACTACAACCTATCACTATTTTTAACATTATAATAGTGTCTTCTGCAATATGTTCGTTTATACTTTGTTATATGTTAAAAAAGAGAAATAAGAATTTTAAGCCTTCTCGTTGCTTGGTAAGCAAGCAAGATTTTGGTTACAAAAATTGGGCTGAATGCCCAACTCGAACATCTCTTGAATTACCACGCAGATGTTATGGCAGAGGATTTTGAGCAATACCTCGTTTACCTGTGCTGTTTTTGTCTTGCTCCTTATTGAATCGCCAAATTTGGCTTTTATCATGTGGAATACTGTTTCCACGTTGCTTCTCTTGTGGTAATGCTCTAAAAACATCTCCTTGTTATACATGAAGTAATGATACATTTTGCTCCAGATTGGCGAGCCTCTTTGCTTGTCTGTAGCGTTGCTCTTGAATGGAATGAAAGCAGTTCCACCTAAGGAGGAGACGACTTCAAAGTTCTTCCTGCTTGAATATTCCTTATCTGCTGAGACCTCGTTAATCTGGAAATTCTCGGCTGTTGCGCTTACGAGTTCTGGGAACTGTGGACTGTCATTGGCATAAGCTTCTGTTATCTTTATGCCAGTAACAATATGCGTCTTTACTCCATTTATAAGATGGGCTTTTATCCATATTCTGGATGATATTTCACGTCCCCATTTGAAGGAAAACCACCTATCGAATCTGCATGTAGAAAAGCCAGAACTATCCACTGCGAAATCATGTTCGACTTCTTTAAGTGGTAATGCAGATTTCAGTATCAATTCCAGCAATACAGGTGTTAAATCCTCTCTTTGTATGAAATGTCCTACTGCTGAAAAGCATGGTACTTGGTCTATATACCCTCTTTCTTTAGCAATCTCCATGTCGCCTGTAAACCTCCTCAAGGAGAATGTAGAGTATACTTTAAGGGCTGATGCAAATGCCATGTCTGATACTGGTAAAGTAGGTCTTCCAAACTTATATTCTGGATTTGATAGACCTTTGCACAGGTCATTGAGTAATTCAAGAAACAGAAGCCTTTCTTTGGTCTTGGCTTGGTCGTATGCCTTCCAATCCTGAGAGTATGTGATTTTTTTGGTCTGTGTTATTGTAGTATTGCCATCTACATCGATTTCTTTCTTCAAAGTTAATTCGACAGCATAGATATGCTTGCAGATTACTCCTCTTGATTCGTGGTCAGGGCATGTGCATTTTGGCTTGGACAGTAAAGATTCGGTATATACTAAATAAGTCCCATGTCCTGATTGTGATGGGACTTGCCAGCCTTTATCGGTTTTAACTATTCTGCATGAAGCAGCTATTTGCTGACCTTTTATTTTTCTCATATCCATAGCTTCCATAGTTCTCACCTATTTATGTTTTATAAGTCTATTATTACATAATTGCTTTAAAAGTATATAAGTCTTTACGTGAAAAAAGACTTTTAATCCATAAAAGACTAAAAACATATATTTATATACTATAATAGTCTATCTTCACATAATGAATGAGAAACCAAGAATCCCACCTGAGATTTTGGCGGAAATCAGACTAAAAGAGCCAGTATCAATCAAAAAAAATGTTACATTGTTGTACGATGCTACTGCCAGGCAATTTTCGATAAAAATCCCTACAGGGATTATTGAAGAAGCGAAATGGAAAGCCGGGGACAAAATCGATATAGAAATCGATGACGAAGGATTGAAGTTAAGAAAAGCCAAGGCTGATTAAAATGCCAAATCCAAAACCACAGTTGAAACCGCAGGAATCACGAATTTTAAAAGCGTTAGTGGAGCACAATTATTATCTTAACACAACACAGGTAGCCGAAATTGCCAACGTATCATGGAATACTGCTGATAAGTACCTTAAGGAATTTCATAAACGTGGCTGGATAGATAAACAGCAAAGAGGCAACAGGGATTACTGGCGGGCTTATAGATAAGAAAAGGGATGTAGGAGATAAAAATCTGCCTACTTATGGCTACGTAAGTAAAAAGCGAGCAACGTTATTCCAAGAGCATATACAATTTGGAATCCAGGAGCCTTTCCAGCAGGTTTTCCAGGAACTTTAAATCTAACGTTATTTAGCACTTTAGTATCTTCATAGCGTACTCCATTTGGCTTGTTATCACTTGTTGCAATAATAGTAGGACTATCAGTAATGATTTCTCCAATTTGTGTCTCATTGGCGTCTAATTTAGCATCAAAAACTGCAATGCCAATACCGTAAGGATTTATATAAAATCCACTGCTTTCATTGATGCTTCCGATAGAATAACCAAATTTACTTCCCTTTATCTCAACAGTAACAGGACATACTACACCAGAAAAACAAAGCCCATCGCCAATATTTTGAAAGGTTACCCTTACAGTGCCAACATTAAATTCTTTTTGTTTGCCATCGCTATCAAAAAAATATTGTTCATCTACATTTGGAACAAAAATAACGTCTACAATCTTCGGCTTTGTGCCTATTATTCCCTGTGATATTATTATATCCTCTCCCTTTATTATCACATCTGCGCTCGCAATTATTGGACTGAGAAATAGCAGACCTACTAAGTATACCAAATAGACATTTAACTTGTGTTTTTGTTTATCCATTTTTGCCACCTATACTAAATATATTATTACAACTATTTAAAAATAACGTGTTTAGCACGTTTACCGTTTTTACCGTGCTATTTTTATTTAGATAGTAGTATGGAGAATATTATATCCAAAAAAGCCAAGAAGGTGGTACGCTGGCATGATAACTATGTCGTTTTTGTGACACCTGAAGCTAAAGAGCTTGAATGGAATGATAAAACAATTGTAACTGTTTCTGTAGTCGAAGCTGATGGAAAGAAAAGAATTGTTGTAGAGAAGGGGATGCAACTTTGAATATGAAATTGTAGTGGTAGCTCTCCAATCAAGAGTCTTAATTGAATTTCCTTTTTCACATTCTTTTTTCGCTTTCTACTTTTATTGGGTAAGGGACGAAATCATCATCCAATTTTTTCGGCTCTTTTTTCTCGTGCCCGAAAACATATAATAAACACCAGAAATAAACAAAAAATATAATACCAGCAGTCACTAAGTTCGTACTAATTTCAGGTTCACATTGGAGCTTAGGTAGCATTTTCCAAGCATTGTTGCATCTATCATAAAGCAACATATATTTCATTCCTAAAAGTAACGAAGAAAATAATAATACCATCTTCATTATTTCGGCAGATGATAGTAATATCTGTTCCTTTAAATGACTCATCTTGCTTCTAATACTTTAATTTTTATCAATCAAAAATTTGTGCAACAATCTTATCTCGTTGAATATTTTATGTCGTTTCAATACTACTTTTACTACACCTACTATTGCACTGATTATCGTGCCTATTCCAACAGCTATTGTAAAGAGTGATAATTCATTTAACATTTTTCGCATTTATTAAGCTGGTGTTATATTTAAGGATAGTGATGTAATAATTAATCCGCACCTAAAATCTGCAAAAAATCAGGACTTTAAGTGCAAAGCTTGAGCAAACCAGAATCCTATCGCTCATTAATGAAAACAACAGTCTTTTATAGTCGTATTACTTCAATACTCATTAAGAAAGTAGCGCCAAAAAAGAGTTGATTTGACTTGAACGATACACAAAATCCTAACTGTCAGGAGGAGGTGATATATAAAAAGAGAGAAATGGATATATCTCATGACACCATAATCGGTGTTGGTGATGATGTGCCGCCAAGAAATAGAAATAGAACAACTCCAATGGATGTAGTGCTGGCTGCTTTTTTATTATTCTTAATATTTTATGGTTTTTTTGCACTTACAAATCCCCAGACCTATCCTATCTTAGGAAAAATAACACCTTTAGGTAAATTAGACCCATTAATCGGTTTAATAATGTTTGTAGTCGGAGTCTATATTCTGTTCAAGCGATAATTTGTAGGGATTTTTAATGCCTAATTTGGCAATAGAACTCAAGTATGAGAGATTAAGAGGTAAGAGTAATATTTTTTTAGGTGCTATGTTGGTAGCACCATTAACAATACTTGAAATAGGATTAGATTACAAATTAGCTCCAAAATGGTTTGTTTTTTACATAGCAATGATTATCGGAGCAATTTTATATGTAATTTATGATTATTATGAAGACCAATTAGAAGAGATAGAAAATGTGTTATCAGAAAGAGAACAAAGCCACACTCCGAATTGAAATAACCTTGTTTAGTGCTACCTAATCTAATAGTATCTCATGATAATTAATAACACTTACCACATAAACTTAACAGAGAACTATTTCTTATAGCATCTCACTGAACCTGTTTTAGGTTCCCTTCCAATGAGCAATCTAAAAGCTTCCAAATCACTTTCTTGTAGTTTCCCGTTCGTTTCTTTAGCCAATAGCCTATTTGCATTATTATTCACTTTGTTTGCATAACGCTTCGTCTTTAATATTTTTGCATGAGGGTCTGGATGGTCAATAGGCTTTTGATACTCTGTATTAATAATATCACCCACTTATATCATTTTTGATATTATT
This sequence comes from Candidatus Methanoperedens sp., assembly GCA_012026795.1. Taxonomy (NCBI): domain Archaea; kingdom Methanobacteriati; phylum Methanobacteriota; class Methanomicrobia; order Methanosarcinales; family Candidatus Methanoperedentaceae; genus Candidatus Methanoperedens; species Candidatus Methanoperedens sp. The sequence continues at coordinate 24,397 of VEPM01000028.1, read as the reverse complement.
AATATTTATTCCATTAGATTAACTAACCACAAATTCAATATCTCTATTTTTTAATACCCAAGTTTCACCTGAGCCTACTTTATACACAGAAACTTGACTTTATACACAGAAGCGACTATTTACACAAAGCCGCTTACATTTTCCACAAAATTTTTAAATAGGCGGGATATTTACACACCCCATGATAAAAGTCTCAGACATTACCACATGTCAGCCTAATATACAATATAAATTTGCTTCAATTTATGTTGGTATTCAGGTCAAAGTGCAACACTTCTTACTTTATTGTCTAAAAACAAGCCGAATTAATTTAATATGAGGCTATGGTATTTTGTGGTTACACTTGTCATTCCAACAATTTTCGATGACATCGTAAACAAATGTCTATGAAATCACCCTTGTTGAATGTTATGAAATAATCAATTTTTAGATTTTGATCGGACAACATATTTCTAATTACCCGATCTGTCAGACTTAAACCTCTATAATATAATGGGTCATTCAACATTTCATCAAAAGACTCGTCAATTGCTTTTTCCCTAAAAGGTTTATCGTCTAAAAGTTCAAGTCTACCTTGTCTGTAGAGAAATTTCCAATCTCTATTTAAAGCCTCCATCCTTTTTTGACTCTTTGTCATTTGTGTAGCGACTGCTTCATAGAGGATTGGCCAAGGAACCAGTAATTTATTTTGAATATTATCATTAAAATGTTGAACAAATAAACTTTCTGCTTTTGAGTGTACACGTGGATTCTTTTCACTATAAAGACCGATCAGAAATCCTGTATCAACACAAATGTTCATAAAATTATTCTTCTTCGATTTCTACTTGCTCTTTACCGTAACCTTCCCATGGTGCCTTTTTTCTTCCCCCCTTGATGAATCCTCCTTTTGAATCTCTTGAATCAATAAAATATGCTCTTACATTCTCATTTAAAAATTCTGATAATTCTTGTTTTATTTCTGTTCGTGTTTTTTCAGTACTAAAGGTTGCAACGTTATCACCACATTCCTCTGCTTGCATTTTATCTAGCCATACATAAAGACCTTCATAATTTCCTCTAAGACCGAGGTCATAAACTAACCAACATCTCCTTTCATTAGCACCAGCTGTTATGAAAGTTTTTGACGGTTTTGTTGAAGTGTCATACCCATCATATGTGTCCTTTTCCTCTTTAGGTTCTTGAGGTGGTAAAGACTCTTTTGCTTGTTCCATATTACACCCTCGTTAATATTGAGTTAGTTAAATTTCTTAATATTTCTCTTAATTCAACTGCATCGGTATTAGTACTAAATATGATATTCCCTTTAGAATAATAATTGCATGAATAATTTAAACCATTAAAAGATTCCTCAATTTTATCAATAGTTTTTAAATTAGTAGATGTAACTTTCACTTTGTTATCAATTTTAGTATAATCAAAAACGAAAAAAATGTTTTTTTGTAATACCAGTACACTCAATTTTATTTGAAATTGCCATGAAACTATACCTCTTTCTATAGAAGAATTCCCAAAAAATGATTTTAAGAAATCTACTAACAGTTGTGAATTTAAACTATTTTCTGAGCATGCCTTTTCAACTAAAGGGATTAAAGCTTTCATATTATAGTTATCTTACTTGATTTAAGCCAATAAAAAGATTCCTAAGACCAGATAAATTTTTATGAATTGTTATGAAACAACTTCTTTTTTAACGCTTTTTAAACTCCTAAAATATCTGCATTTAATATATAATTTTTCAAAAGCATTTAAAGTAAGATGAGTTTGAACAATGTTCTTATCACTGACGACCAAGTGGGAGGTTGCGATGTTGTTGAGTTGTTCTATTAGTAATAAAAACACGACCAATAAATACAAGGCATTTTGATAAAATCAATACTTTTTATCTATTTAGACTTTATAATAATACGCTAATCTAATTCCTTCCGTTTCACTTTCGGCTTTATTCCATATTAGCCAAGGCGCGCCACGCAAGCGTGGACGCGCTTAGGAAGATTTTCTTAGAAATCCATAATAACTTAACGGCATTTTGAATGTAATCATTTAATATGATGGTAATGAGCGCCGCGCTAAGCGCGCCTCCCACTAGGTTCGGGCACTACCCGAATCCGCCTGTGGGCGGAAGGCGTACTTACTGCGGGAGGCTGAGCGACAGTCCTGTGCCGGATGCTCGGACAGTCGCAGTTTATGTGATTTCTCACGCTATCCATTTTCGCTAAAGAGGATGCACAAAACAACTACACCTTTCGTTCACGCAAAAAGGAACCATCGCCTTTAGCCAAGGCTGCCGCAAAACTTCCATGAGGACGCTTTGGCGGACAAACCGCAGCACATGCTCATCACCGTCCGTTCCGAGCCATCATCATGCTACGAGTCCAGAGTGCCCCGAGCTTATTGCGCTGGGGTCAACCCCAGACCCCAAAGCGCTGTTGCGCTTGCGCCGGAAGGGGTACGCACCCCTTCCAGACCTACCCCTTGGGGCGCTCATACATGATTATCCCAAGTAAAAGAGCCATAACAACAAACATCCTTCTTCATACAAATTTTCAGGTGTTCGAAATACGAATCAACCACAGAGGACGCAGAGATCACAGAGTTAATCTTCTCTGTGTCCTCTGAGTGCTCTGTGGTTTTTCGTACAGCATGAAAATTATCAGTTTTTCGAAACATAACAATTCCAACATATTCTCAATGGGCAATATTTTTAAATAAGCGGGATATTTACACACCCCATGATAAAAGTCTCAGACATTACCACTTACCTTAAATGTCCCCGGATGTGCTATTTCATCAACAAGGGACATGAATTAATAGGTGAAATCTCATCCGGATACCTGGAACGATTAATATTAAAAGAATTATCCGTGACATACCAATCAGCAATTAATAGCAATGATAAACATGCATTTCTGAATAATGAACTTGAAAGAATCTCAAATGAGATCCGTGTAATTTACCGTAATGAACTGAGCAAAATTGATGATGCAGCGATCGCCAAATCGATAACAGATATACGCCCCCTGATCGAAACAATTTCTTCAAATCTTTCTGACAATAGCGATTTCTATTCAGGCGAGTTCATCCAGGATGAACCCATCTTACGCTCGGATAAATTCAGATTTTCCGGCAGCCCTGACAGGTTGATAAAAATAAATGAAAGCATTGTCCCTTCGATAATAAAAACAGGCAATATGCCTGAAAATGGTATCTGGAACAGCGACCGGCTCCAGTTGACTGCCTATTCAATCCTCGTGGAGGAAAAATACAATTCAATAGTTGAAAAGGGATTTGTCGAATATGTACGCCGGGGAATCGTAAGACCAGTCGTTATCAAACGGCATGAGCGCAGGAAAGTCCTGCAGGTGATGGATAAGATAAAGAAAATCCAGGAAGGTTTTATGCCCGAAAGACCGAAAGATGCTCCATGCGAATATTGTGGTTTTATCGGGATATGCGATGTAAAATCCACTCTTGCATCGAGATTTTTTTAGTCAGGGAATTATCATAAATATAATGCTCTAGGGGTTGGTATTATTTTATATTCTTCTTTATCTTCAATAATTTCTATGATCAATCCTTTAATTTCATTAAGCCCTTTTTCAATATTTTCATCTTCAAATAACGAATTATCATCCCATGATACTTCTTTGATCTTAGAATCGTATTCTACTTTTAAACGATACACACTGTTTGGAGTTACGAATCTGTCCTGGCGTTGCGGAAAATAACCCGGATAATCAAAAAAATTAGTATCGTTCATTTTTTGGTATATTCTTTGCTTTTCTTCTTTTGTCAGGGATAAATTCACAGTAATGGAAGGATCAATAACCATATCCTTCATGTATGTCCCTTTGAACGTGTTTAACTCATTCTTTCCTTCAACACCATACCTGAATGTAATATTGAAATCAATATCATCATTAGCAGGGGGTCGTGTAGTGTGTATAAACAGATAGACTTCCAAAATAATAAATGCAATCAATAAAATTCCAGACAAGATCAGCTTCTTATTTTTCATAATGGAAAAAGATGGCCAAATTTTAGTTAAATATCTCCCGGACCTATCGCAATCAGAATTTTGCTCCCGTCAGCGTTTTTGTCTCAGTAACTCCTTTTAACGCCCTTATTTTATTGACCACGATCTCGCTTAATCCCTCATAATCGTTTGCCTGGATTTTCGCGATCAGGTCATAATCACCAAAAAGAGGATATAATTCCTGGATCTCTTCCCATTTTATCATAGTATCAAATATTTTTTTTTCCGATCCGGGAATCACGTTGATCAATACGAAGCCTATTGCCATTTAATTTTCACCCATAACCTACTTATTAGGTTTTGGGAATATAATATTTTCCAAACGAATAAACATTATATTTTCACTTTACGATCACAGTGCCTGTTGCGTTCTGATATTCTTTGTACGATGGATATTCAGCCAGGGCAAACTTAAATCTTCCTTCATTTTTGAATTGATATTGATATCTGCCCGGATACAGCAGGAGCTGTTTTTCGAATAAACCTTCTTTGCTTACCAATACGAGCCTGGGGCGCTGGTTCTCCTCATTATTCCAGGTTATAGTGTCCGATTTATTTATTGTTATGACTCCAGGATAAAAACCATGACCGACATCTATTTTTATAGTATAATTTTTTGATCCGGTTATCGAAGGTGGGACAGCAGGTATTGTTGCAGGAACAACAGCAGGAATTTTTGGGGTAACTGATGACAGCGTAGTATTGTTGTTCTGTAATCCTGATTGTCCAGGTTGTTTCTGATTAACGCCATTACCCTGCTCAAAATGATTCACAGGAACGAAATAAGTAAAAACTGTATAAATAGCAATTAATCCGATTATTGCAGCAAGCGCCATCACCTGGTTCCTGGATATTTCTGGTACTTTGATTACAGGCTTCTTATAAGCAGGCAACCTTTTATCAATGGATGGGATTTTTAAATGGAAACCTTCCTCAATATCTTCAGGCTTTTTCGTCTCCGCAAAATCCTGGTACCAGTCGCAAACAGGATTCAGGCAGAACTGCGCAACCGGGATCTCAACAAATCCAAGCCCGATGGATTTTCGTACACTTTTTGTCTGGACAAAACCACCGCATTTCGGACATCTTTCAGCAAATTTCATGAGCATCATTATTGTTGGAGGCATTATTAATATTATCGAATAGAAATCTTTAATAAATTACATAACTAACAAAATATAGTGCATATAAAACCTGAAATTCGCATCCTTGCTATTGATGACTCACCTTTGATAAATGAAAAAGTAATGATCATCGGGGCTTTTTTCCGCGGAGGTGAGCAGCTTGACGGGGTCCTGAGAGCAGAGGTCACAAAAGACGGCATGGATGCGACTGATATTTTGATCCGTATCATCAAGGATTCAAAATATTACACCCAGCTAAGGGTTATAATGCTTGATGGCGTCACATTTGCAGGATTTAATCCTGTGGATATAACCTGCATCTGCAAAGAAACTGGTCTGCCTGTAATTGTTTTCATGCGTTCCTGCCCGGATTTTGGCAAAATCAGGCTTGCTCTTTTACATCTCCCTGACCCTGAAAAAAGATGGGAGATAATCCAGCGCGCCGGTACGATACATAAAATAGACCAGGAAAACCCCGTTTTTATCCAGTTATGCGGGATTGATAAGGAAAGCGCAGTTAAGATAATCCGGATAACCTCAACGCACAGCAACATCCCGGAGCCGCTCAGGGTGGCACATATTATAGCGACCGGGGTTGTGCTGGGCGAATCAAAAGGCCAGGCGTGAATATCATCAATAATCATGGAAAACACCGTAAGACATATATACAATGAATAATCATTAATAATTGTGATGAAGATGAATAAATTATATCATGAAACTCAATATAAGTGTCCTAATTGTAAACATCTAATACCGCTAAGTAACGCTGATTTCATCAAAGGGGTCGCAATGGTGTCATGCGTGGATTGCGGAAGAGATGCTTTTACTATCGAAGAAACTCTGTTGTAATAACCTAAACTTATTTAATTAAATTCTCTGGACATATATTTTAAAAGTTTTCCCTTCCTGATTGACAGCAAGGATTTTATTTCCGGATTTTTTTGCCCATGAATCAATATTCTGCGGCGCAACCGGATCATCGGCTGTTACCAGCAGGATTTCACCACTTTTTAACTGTTCGACGCGTTTTTTTGTGAGTATGAGTGGATATGGGCAGCATTCGCCGCGCACATCAAGCGTATCATCAGGAATTATGTCAGACATAGGGTATCCAATTTGACTCAGGATTATTTAAAACTGACTCATTAATAAATCCTTATATGCTTCTTTGACAATCCAGATTCCTGTGATTTCATGAAACCAATAGAAAAAGCGTCAGGCATCGGCGGGATGCTAACCGCATTTCGTAAACTTGCCCGGGGAAGGAAAAAAATAACATTTATCGGCTGTCCGGGCTGGTGCAATCCGTTTGCAGAACTTCTTGGCTATGTTTTACGTGATGCTGGAAAAGAGATGGTATTTATCCCGAACCTCAGGAAAGACCTGGCAGCAAATGTCGAAATGACCGATTACGGGATGCAGCTTGGTAAAAAGGCAGATCCATCTTCTGATACTGTTGTGCTTCTCGGGGGACTTGCCATGCCAAAAATGGAAGTGGATATAATAGGTTTAAATTTGATGATAGAAGAGATCACTAAAGAGCATCCTGACCGCCAGATACTGGGCGCGTGCATCGGCGGGGTTTTCCAGAAAGCGGGCTGGGATAAATTGATCGATTTTGATTATCTGATGGATGCTGACATGGAAGTTGTGACGTACGGATTTAAATAATATTAAGGCATTGAAATACTATATAGTAAATATTAAATACGATCATGAACAACCTGGCACGACTTTTTATAAAAACAAGCCTGGTGTATCTCGCTCTTAGCACAATCCTGGGTGTGCTTATCACCATTGGTCCCGGATACAGTTTCATGCATTCGCATTTTGCACTTATCGGGTGGGTATCGTTCATGCTTTTCGGCCTCGCATATGAGAGCATACCGCGCTATACCAGCAGGGCGCTTTATAGCAGAAAACTCGGAATGATACAATTCTGGCTGCTCAAAGAAAAGGATGCTTCTGATGCTGCGATAGCAGTTATGATCTTCGGGCTGGTAGAGGCTATTTCATATTTTATATTCATATATAATATCTGGAAGTCGATGGGTAGCTCATCTAATTGAATAAGATACTAATACCCATTAAAAAACTTCTATATAATCGACCGAGGTAACTACAATGGAATGGAAGCCGGATGCATTAAAAGAACTTGAAAAAGTACCAGAGCATGTCAGAAGCATGGCCAAAATGGGCATTGAAACAGCTGTTGAAAAGAAAGGGAAAAACATAGTGTCGATCGAGGATGTGAATGAAGCTGCTTTGCAATTCAGGGCCATAATGGGAAAGGACGAAAAAGAAGAAAAAACGACAAAAATTGCAGTCGTCAGGTGCGATATAGTGAGTGAGACCTGTCCGGGAGTTGCATGTTTTAAGGCATTCAACAAACGAAAAGTACATTTTGAACAATATGGGAAAGATGCCCGGATAATAGGATTTTTCACATGCGGTGGATGCCCTGGCAGGAGAATTTCCAGGCTTGTGGACAGCCTCATGAAACATGATATTGATGTAATTCACCTGAGTTCATGTATGCTTCTTGAAAAAAGCTATGCCAGGTGCCCTCATATTGAGGAAATAAAGCAGATGATAACCAATAAGGGTGTTAAGATCGTGGAAGGGACACATCACTGAGGTTTCTCAAATGATTTTCTTCCCGTTCTCATAGACATGTATACATGAAGCCGGGCAGCTTTCTGCCGCTTCGGTATTGCAACTCACATCCTCCATCTCTCTTTCTTCGTTCTCGCCTGCTTTTTTTGAATCCTTTAAATGGGAGAAACCATCAGGAGCCATCTCCCAGAATTCAGGGCATATGTTGACGCAGCTCTCACAGGATATGCATAATGGTCTTTCAATCTCAACTTTAAATCTTGCCATAATAGTATTCTCCTATCGTTCCATATCCTGAACTTCCTTTCACCCGGATTGCCCTTACAAGTTCAGCGTGAAGCTGAAACTCATCATGCTCTAATTGTATCTTTAATTCCATGTCTAACCTCCCTTTTGTTCCTATGATTTATATCAAAGACATTGCTATTTAAAGATTCCGCCATATTCTTATTATTATAAAATGCTAACAACTAACCAGGGGGAAATTTTGATGGATGAAAATAATTTCAAATATTTGAGACCCTTCTCATTCACGATCAAACCGGTGGCACCTTTCCGACTGGATTTGACAGTATGGGCTTTGCGACGCCGGGCAAATAATATTGTAGATCGGTGGGATGGTAAAACGTACAGACGGCTTCTGACACTGGATGGCCAGGCTGTGGATATTTCAATCACACAGGTCGGCCCGCCCGATGATCCCGAACTCAAGATTGAAGCTTTATGCACTGGATTATTGCCTACAGTAAAACCCACTTTAGTAACAACAGTAGAACGGATGCTGGGTACCAGGCGGAACCTCTCGGAATTCTATGTACTGGCTTCAGGAGATGCTCAACTTGCACAACTGGCTGCACGATTTCGCGGGCTCAAACCGCCCCGCTTCCCAACGCTCTTTGAGGCGTTAGTCAATGGAATTGCCTGTCAGTAGATAACGCTCACTCTAGGCATTCTTCTGCTCAACAAGTTGGCCTCAAATTATGGCATATCTGTTCAGAAAGAAAGCATAGCTGTTTACGCTTTTCCCCGCCCTGAAAACCTGGCAGGACTGGAACCCCGGGACATTCGAAGACTGGGATTAAGCAATAATAAGGCACGTGCAATTATCGAACTTGCCCGGATGATGACTGATAAGCGTTTAATTCCGGAAGACCTGGAAACACCCGATGATGAGACTATTCTGGAGCGCCTGTGTGAGTTGCGGGGTGTGGGGCGCTGGACAGCTGAGTACGTCATGCTTCGAGGTCTTGGACGGATCCATATATTCCCTGGCGATGATATAGGTGCCCGCAAGAACCTGCAGCTCTGGCTGAAACTAAAAGAGCCTGTGAGTTATGAAGACGTCAGGCGTATTCTTTCAAAATGGGAGCCCTACAGCGGATTCCTGTATTTCCATTTGTTGCTGGATCGACTTGCCCGGGATGGTATTATTCTTTAATCAAGCATGGCTTATTCTAATAATCGTACAACCCGCATGAGATCAGTCCTTGAGACTATACCTGAAATTTTGTCGCCTTTTTTAACTATTATTCGGCCGATGTTATTCATCGACATTAGTTTTAATGCATTTACCGCATCGTCATCTTCCTGGAGACTTATAATATTTTTTGTCATTACCTGTGACACTTTAACGGCTTTCCTTTCTTCCCTGGGGACTTTTTGTACGTCTGTAAATGTCACTATGCCCTTCAACTGCCCATCATCCACGACCGGATACCCCATATGTTTGAACCGGAATATATATTCCACAAGCTCTTCAATGGACATTCCCGAAGTTACGGTCCGGACTTCTTTTGACATAATGTCTTTTACCTTGACCCCCTCAAGTACCAAGTTTATTTCTGTGGATTTTTCTTCTTCCGAAGCACCTATGTAAATAAAGAATGCGATGAGCATAAACCAGAAGTTGTAGAACAATCCCAAAATGCCCATAATGATGGCAAACATCTTTCCTATACCTGCTGCTTCCCGCGTTGCCGTGATATAGGACATTCTCTGTGCAAGCCATGCCCTGAGCACCCTGCCGCCATCCATGGGAAATGCCGGAAGGAGGTTGAAGATGCCAAGCATAATATTTATGATTGCTATCATCCAGACAAGACGAAGATATGGATCATTTAACGGTTTTAAGAAGTAATAATCTACAAACGATTCACCGGATGGTTTGAAAATGAGATCTATAATTATCAATATGAAACCTATCAAAAAACTGACACCAGGGCCTGCAAGAGCCATTTTTAACTCAGTCTTTGGATCTCTTGGAATTTCTTCCATTGATGAAACGCCGCCAAAAAGAAAAAGTGTTATACTCTGGATGTTTGTTCCGTGTTTTTTGGCTATGTAAGAATGTCCGAGTTCATGCAATAGTACGCAGACAAAAAGAAATACTGCCGCAGCCAGCGAAAGGACATACCGGAGAGGTACTTCCTGGTCGCGGAAACCAAACGGTGAAGGGTTTACTGCAAAATTCCATGCAAAGAATGGCAGAATCAGAAGAAATGTTATATGCAATTTTATCGGTATACCCATTATTTTTCCTAACTGGATCGAAGTTTTCATAAAATTCCTCCCATAGCTTATTTAAACAAATACGTTCTAATTTTTATCCTTCACAGGAATCACAATAACGGGTATTTTCGAGTTGCGGATCACTTTATCTGCAACGCTGCCAAGAAGAAATCTGTCAAGCCCGCTTTTTCCCAGTGTTCCCATCATTATAAGGTCCATAGAATTCTTTTCGGCGTACTTTATTATTTCATCAGCCGGATGTCCTTCTGCAATAATTCCTTCTATCTCCAGACCTGCGGCCTCTACCATATTTTTCACATCCTTTATAGCAACCTCACCCTCATGTCTTAAAATCGAATATGCATATTCCATCGGGGAGGACAACGGGATTGAGCTATATGCCATGGTATCGGCTACGAAGATAGCATGTAGTTTTGCTCCGGTATTATTTGCAATATCTATCCCATAATCAACTACTTTTTTAATATATTTTGAACCATCCGTTGCAATCAATAGTTTTCTGTATAATTTACTTACCATAAATCTCCCATTTAACCTGAAATATTTATTATCGAGCCTGTGGACTCTGTACGGATGGTGCCTTTTCAAGCACTGTCTTAAGTTTCACTTTCTCCTGCCCTCTGAAGAACTCCATTGTGACAATGTCGCCCACTCTATGTTTATTGAGCACTTTGATAATATCCCTGACATTATTTATTTCTGTTCCATCCATGCGGATTAAGATATCTGCTATCTCTATACCTGATCTATCGGCCTGGCTTCCTTTCACTACATCAGTGATAACTACCCCTTTTGTAGTGGGCAGGTTATAATATGCTACCAGCTTGGGATTGACATCTATGGCATTCATGCTGATCCAGGGCCTGACGACCTCGCCATGCTCTATCAACTGGGATGCGATTTCCATAGCAGCCTCTATTGGTATGGCAAATCCGATGCCCTGGGCAAAAGGTATGATGGCACTGTTAATCCCTATCACCTCACCGCTGCTGTTAACCAGGGGACCTCCGCTGTTTCCCGGATTAATGGCAGCGTCGGTCTGCATCAGTCCTTCCATGAATGTCACCTCAGTCTGGATAGACCGGTTCAATGCGCTTATGACACCTGCTGTTACAGTGGGACCTCCAACAAGGCCAAGCGGGCTTCCTATGGCGATAGCCATCTGCCCGATTTTGAGATCGTTGTCTTTTGCAATCTTAGGAACTGGCAGACCCCTGGCGTTGATCTTTATTACCGCAAGATCTTTCATGGTGTCAAGTCCCCTTATCTGGGCCGGGAATACCCTTCCGTCTTCCAGGGCAACTTTTATCTCCTGTGAACCCATCACCACATGGGCATTGGTGAGTATAAGGCCGTCCTCATGTAATATAAAACCGGAACCCACTCCCGGAACCGGATGCACCTGGAGATATGCATTTTTCATTAACCTTACTTCGCTGATGTTCACAACACTCGGTATTACTTTATCCACAGCACCAGTAACCATCTCATCAAAATTTGTCATATACATTACCCCATAAATTTCATTCTTTTTATTCCCTACTTGAATGCCGTAAATTTATCTCTGGATGCACCGCATAATGGGCATATATCGGGCGCTTCTCCTTCCACGGTATATCCGCAAACTTCGCAAACCTGGATTGGACCAAGCTTAACGTCATTTCCCGAATTAACTGAACCTGATGCTTTTTCATAAAGCATCTTATGCATTTTTTCAGTGCCATACGCATATTCAAAACTTCTTTGTGCACCTTTTTCTCCCTGGAATTTTGCCACTTCCAGGTAAACGGGATACATTTCCTCAATTTCAAATGTCTCACCCGCTATGGCCAGTTTAAGGTTTTTTTTAGAATCGCCAGGGCCAAAAGCTGCCATGCTATTTGCAACAAATCCCCCGTCCAGGTGTCTTAACTCCCTGTAATGGTCTCCTGCATGTATATATTCAGCATGGGCGATTGCGCGGAATAAGCGCGCTACACTATTAAATTTCTCCCTTTCGGCCTGGTTTGCAAAATGCAAATATCTCATGTGTGCCTGACTTTCTCCTCCAAAAGCATTGATGAGATTCTGTTCTGTCATTTTTTTCATTTAAAAACCTCCCTTCAATAAACTTTTATTATTTGTATTTATACTTAGTCCTGGCTCTTATTTCTTGTATTTTTTATCTCCAGAACGACCTTACCCCGCGGATGTCCGTTTTGCTGAAACTCAAGTGCTTCCTGCGCCTCTTCCAGGGGAAATGCTTTTTCAACATGTACTTTAATAACACGTTTATCAGCGAGTTCGGCCAGTTTAGATAATCGCTCTCCGGTCACCTGTGTTAATTGTCCTATAGCCTTCACTTTGTACTGCTCCATGAGATCAGGATTGGGCTGCTCTAACATAGAAACAATTATACCACCCCTCTTAAGCACTCTGTGAGATCCTGTGTAAGTCTTGCCACCTACGGTATCAAAGACTGCATCATAGTCATGTATTATATCTTCAAAAGACTGGTTTTTATAATCAATTACTTCATCCGCGCCCAGTTCTCTTGCAAACTCCATATCTTTTAAACTGACTGTCGTTGCCACATAAGCTCTTAGGTGTTTGGCTATCTGGATGGCCATTGAACCGATACCACCTGCGCCCCCATGGATAAGGATCTTTTTGCCACTGGAAAGACCTATATGATCAACGAGTGACTGCCATGCACTTACACCTGTCAGCGGCAGTGCGGCTGCTTCAGCATGGCTCAATATCCCTGGTTTATGTGCCGCAGTATTCATATCAGCCGTGGCAAATTCGGCAAACGATCCCGACCCGCCTTTTGTGATACTGGCCTGACCGTAAATTTCATCGCCTTTTTTGAATCCCTGAACGCCTTCTCCCACTTCTGCCACGACGCCTGAAAAATCCCCTCCCAGAGTCGCCGGGAACTTCAACTGCACCTTTTGCCGGATGTATCCTTCGCGGATTTTCCAATCAATCGGATTAACCCCGGCCGCATACACCTCAATGAGAAGGTGCCCCCGGGTTACTGTTGGTTCCGGCGCGTTCATATTAATCTCAACAACCTCGTTATCTCCGTACTTATTAATTTGTGCTGCTTTCATATATACCTCCTTTGAAACGGATATATTGACTTTGAACGTTTGATTAACCAATCCGGATTTCCCAGATTTGCATAACCTTCACTCCATGATATATTATTTCATATCCATAGAATTTATAACTTCCTGAGTACTGTTAATATTAAACGTTCGCATCAAATACCGGGGGAGTCAAATGGCAAAAATAATCGAACAGAGGGAATTGAGAAATAAAAATCATGTATTCAGGGACAGGGTACATGCAGGGGAAATTCTTGCAAGAGAACTGAGACCTTATATCGGAAAAGATTCTATGGTGCTGGCTATACCATCGGGAGGTGTTCCTGTAGGAAGTGCTATCGCAGAAAAACTCGGACTTCGGATGGATTTAATAATCGTCAGAAAGCTCCCTGTTCCTTTCAACACTGAAGCCGGGTTTGGTTCGATGAGCTGGAATGGAGAGGTGAAGCTAAATGAGAAATTAGTGGAACAGCTTCAATTGAGCGATTCTGAAATCGATTCAATAATCGCAGATGTCAAAAGTGAGCTTGATAAAAGAATGGAAATATTCCGGGGAAAAAGACCATTTCCTGATCTGAAAGGCAGGACAGCGATAATCGTGGATGACGGGCTGGCTTCAGGTTACACGCTTCTTGCAGCCATAAGTTCCGTAAAAAGACTATCTCCGGCAAAGATCATTGTCGCAGTTCCAACTGCATCAGAAAGCGCAATCGATCTTGTTGCTCCCTATGTCGATGAAATTTTCTGCCCTAACATCCGGGAAACAAGAATATTTGCCGTAGCTGATGCATATGAGGAATGGCATGACCTCACCCAGGAGGAAGTATTGGAATTATTGAAAAAGAGAAACACCTGACCTTAACTTTTGTTCCATCCACCCAAAAGATGAATATGCAAATGAAATATAACCTGTCCGGCTCCGCTGCCCACGTTTATTACAAGTTTGTAACCGCTGTCTTTAATACCCAGTTCCTCAGCTATTTCCTTTGATTTGAGGATCATCCTCGATACAACCCCCACATTATGCTCTTTTAGCTCATTGACACTTTCAATGTGCTCAACAGGCACCATCAGGACATGTACGGGCGCTGAAGGTTTTATATTATGGAAAACCACGAAGCTTTCATCTTTATAAATAAAATTTGCAGGAGATTTACCCCTGATAATGTTGCAGAATATACAATTGCTATTCATGATCCGTTATCATCTTGATATCTTGATGTATAATCTTTAACCTTTTTTTGCAGGATAACCTTTCTCCTTCCATGCTTTCATGCCTCCGATAAGGTTATACACATTCTTAAAATTCCCGCGCGCCAGGATGCTTGCTCCGATCCCCGACCTGTTGCCTGTGGAACAAACAGAAACAACAGGACGGTCTGGCGGAACCTCAGACAGTCTTTTCTCAAGTTCACCCACATATATATTTACGGCTCCAGGAATATGACCCCCGGTGTATTCCTCCTTCTTTCGAACATCCAGCACAAATAGTTCGTTTTCTGCCAGTTTCTCATGAAGATTGTCCACGGTATAAATACCGCTTTGCTCAAGACTCATTCCATGAACCTCCCAGTCTTCGATACCCTTGCAAAGATACCCCCTTGCTTTATCAAACCCGATCCTTGCAAGATATCGTAACGCTGCCTCAACATCCTCCTGTCTCTCTGTCACAAGCAGGATATCCTTTTCATAATCAACGATCCAGCCTGCAAATGAAGGCAATCCTCCGAGCCAGATATTATATGAATCTTTGATATGCGCGCTGGCAAAGGAGGTAGGAGAGCGGGTATCTAAGATTGTGGAGTTCGACATAACGCCTGCGAACGTGGTAGCATCCAGTGGCTCGACCCGACCGGGCTCAAGCAAACCTGGACCATTCTGGTTATGATCTGCCATCCTGGCAAAATAAGGGGGTAGCGGAATATTTTCTCTCTTTTTCATTTCGACAAATTCCTCACGCGTGAGATCAAGCATGGGATTTGCGGCTCGCTCATATCCTATCGTACTTATTACAATATCTGCCATTGCGCCGCCGCATGCTGAGCCTGCTCCATGGGCTGGATACACGATTGTTCCATCACCTAATGAAAGGAGTTTCCCGTGCACAGAGTCATAAAGAATAGATGCATATTCACCCGTCTTTTCCCTTCCGAAAAGATCAGTCCTTCCTACATTTCCATAAAAAAGCGCGTCCCCTGTAAAAACAGCAAGAGGTTTTTCCCCGGAGGGCGCATAAAGTACAAAGCTCAGGCTATCCGGGGAGTGTCCTGGGGTTTCAATAACCTTAATCTTCATGCCGCCGATGTCGAAGGTATCATTTTCAGCTGTCGGCTCACCATAGCCAAAATCAATTTGATTGCTGTGGATTATCCTGCAACCTGTTAGCTTTTCAAGTTCCAGCGACCCTATCAGGTAATCCTCATTGCAGTGCGTCTCAAAAACATACCGTATCCTGCAGCATTTGTTTTTCGCAATTTCAATATACGAATCCACATCTCTTTTAGGATCAACTACGAACGCATCCCTATCATTTCCTGCAATATAGGAGAAATGAGCAAGCCCTCTGGAAACAAGCTTTTCAATGAACATCCACTCTCACCTCAAGAAGAAATGATTGCGACTGGTATTAAATGTTGTTATCGGTCGTTACATACCTCTGGTAACTTTTGGTTCAAATGCGATCTCTTACTATGGATTGATTGATTTTCGTTCGCTTCTTTGGCCCTCAGTGCCTTTAATCATTATGCTACCGTTTCAATTTGCATTGGTAGTTATCCCAAGATACAATATCTTACTTAATTATTGCCTCAAACATACTGTGTGTATTTCTGTTCGAATAATTGCTTATCGCACACAACAATTCTTTTAAGGTTACCTTTATTCTCAATAACATTCTCTGGTATGCTGTTGATGTTATTATATAATAGGATAAAAAGAGTACACTCTGGATCAAAAGGAAATTCTTTGTTATCTACCCAAAGATATTTACATTTGGATATTATATTTATATCCTCTTCAATTGTATTGTTTGGCGGTTTCCGCTCCTCTTCAATTATTATTTTAAGTTTATCATTACTAATTCCACAGACATCAGGCCACTTTTTATGAAGTACTCTTCCTTTTCCAGATTGTTCTTGCAAAGCATTTCTCTTCAAGAAACCAATATTCCGATATGGGATAGGTAATTCAGTTTCATGGTCAAAATATACTATGTCATAAACCCCGCTATTTATAAGCACATCAATAATGGGTTGGTATCTTGTCATTTGTAATACATCCATGTGCCGATGGTATAAGAATTTAGTGATTTTTTTATTATAACGTAGATTTTGCTAACGAATGCTATCATGTTGCGATAATCATTACAACCAGACTCTCTTTAAATATTTCTACTGCATCTTATAGAGGAGTGAAAGCTGCTCCAGCACATCTGAAAACCGCTTTGACAATAAATTTGCACGATCTTTCGCTTTTCCCCTTAAACCTAACTGGGATGAAAAACTATATTCCAAAACATCCCTTATTATTGGAGTTATTTCCTCCTTACTTCTTACCCCAGAACCTATATCTAATGCTAATGATTTTAAATCTGTTCCAAGCTTTTCTAGAATTTTCTTCTTCAAATCGAGTGATTCTAAGATCTTTCTCTCATTACCTGCGCTATCTTCACCTTTTACCTTGATGAGTTCATAAATAGATTTCATATTTACAATTTCGAAAAGGTCAACATCTTTATCAAGTCTTATTACGCTTGCTTGGTCTGCTTCGGGAATATGGTCGCCAGCTAGGAGTGCAATGTAATTGGCAATATCTAAATCCTTTATTTCTACTAAATCTTCGTATTCAAGTTGGCCGAAACTGTAAATAGAAGGTGTTATTCTTTGAACCACTAATCCAATGCCGGATTTTTCCTCCAATTTGAGAATTATTTTTAAATCATTCAAAAAATTATTTTTGAACTCAAGAAATTTTTCTCCTTTGTCCAAAACCCCTATCCTGGTGCTGTTTGAAAAATTCATAAAGTCATATTTAGGCCTTAATCCATACGTTTTCTCAATGGCTTATAGATCATCAGGAGATTTGTAGCGCCACTTATCTTCAGGATTTGAATTTTCCAAATCCCTTATGGATAACTTATTCACTAATGGCCCTAATTTACTCCCTTTGCTCCCCTTTGAGAACATAATTATATATGCGCCAAACACTTGAGCATCAATGGCTTTCTCAACGGTAGTGATCCTAACTTTCTGAAAAGTGTTCTTAACGACCTCCTGTAATATTGTGAATTTTTCAATCTTGGAAATCTGTTCTTTGATTTCCTTTTTTGATGCATCTAAAAAGGCTTTTATATAGGCACCACTGCTGTCAAACCAATTTCCCTCTCTCAATTGGCTAATCAAGAATTTGAATTCAACATCATCCCTTTTATCATAAGAAGATTTAACTAAATCCAAGTCTTTAAGCAAATCTTCTAATAAAACAGCACCTATTTCCTTCGATTTTTCATAGTAAGCCGTAATCACGGCAGCTGACCTTTCATCCGCTGAAATTTCACATGCGTTCTTCCTAAAAGATATTTCATTGTGAAATTTGATAGAAACAGAAGCTTTTGCAAACGCTTCTTTGAAAGCATCATCCAATGAGGGTATCTTGTCAAAAGCTCTTTTTCCAATTTTATAAACCAAGCTAATAACTTGGCGCTCAAACTCGTCATTTTCATTTATAGATTCATCGATTATGAATTCGATGCTGGGCCTAAAATCTGGTTTAATACCATTCTTAACTAGAAATTCGGTATAAGATTTTAAGTAATCCAACTGCCTTAGAGACCTAGAAAGCACATTATTGATCTCTGAAAGATTGAAACATCCAACCTTTTTCAAGACTGGAACTATATCTTCTGTTTTATAGAAATCATTATATGGGGGCTGCACAAGTCTTTTACTATCAATAAGAACTCTTGCAAGGCTCTCCATATATTCTTCTTTCGTGCTTATAGCTCTGAAAATGTCTAAAGTTTCAAGTCCATTATGTTCACGGTATAAAAGCAATATTACATCTTTGAAGAGGTTTACTCCTTGTTCCTTGAGCTTATTTATTATGCTCTCAACTATATGATATTCCCAAACTTTTTCATCATCAAGTATATGAGCTTTCGATGGAGCAAATTCACTTAGTCTCGCAAAAAAGATCTTATCTTCGAGCAAACCGTAATAGTTTAAAGCAAGTTCGAAACTCTCCACCTTCTCTCCAAACTTTGCAAGAAGGGTCAATTCATCGAATGTTTTTTGCATAAATGGGACGGAATCTCCAGCAACAGACATCAAAATATCTAAGAATCCCCTAACGCTTTTAAGAAATGGCCTGGTATCATTGAATTCTTGTTTTGAAAGCTTTATTTCTTCAATTGCAGGCTCTGTTTGGTTCAAATCTTCTATCATTTTTTCTATATTTTCAAAGCTAATGAGAAATCTTTCATTAATCTTTCGTAATACAGTATATGTAAAGCAAACAACCAGGAAACCTATTATAACAATGATCACTTTTAAAACTGGAATCCCATAAACCGAATCTTCGATCCATGGGAAATAAGGAACAAAGATCACATAAATAAATTCGACAAGTATCATTACCGAAAGAGGCACTGCTATGGACTTCCGGTAATCCGCTCTTACCCATTCATATGTGTGCCTTAATATTTCAATTGATTTATTTACTGCCTCCAATGCCAAACCCACTCTGAAGTGGACAGTATTTTCCAGATCAACTCGTTTAATATTTAAATCAGAAACACTCTTTTCCGTCTGCTTTTGAGCATCTTCAAAAGAACCTTCTATTTTCTCTATTAAATTTTCTACCGCATTCTCTGTCTTTGATTTTTCTTCAGATAAATCAACGACTTTTTTGCTGCCTCTTTCTTGATATCTTTAATACTTCTTAAACCCATTTTCTCGTCTTTACTACCCATGTCTTCTTTTCCTATTTTGGAAGCTGAATTGATCAAGCAACCATTTCCGCTTCTCCATCAACCTTCATATTTTCTGGATTTACTATTTATGTAACATGTTAAATATGGTACTTAATTATATCAATAGCTTAAATATATTTTTCTTTAGGAGTAAACGCTTAGGCTATTTTAATCATAGGTTTTCCGGTTTAATATCAAATAAAACATTGCTCATATAAACGCTGATATGCATCGTTATTTTTGGGCGCGCCTGAATTTTATTGTTTAGAGGTAATAATTTATACTGATGATCCGTTTTCAGTTTTATTTTCAATAAGCATAGCAATAAATCTGTGTTCATCTGTGTTCATCTGTGGTTTTTTCGTAAGTTATCCCATGCACTTAAGCTAATCAATTTTCAGCCCCTTCTTCTTACTTATTCCCATTTGTTAATTTCCCAATCGTAACAACTATTGTATATGCGCCAAGAAGTGAGCGCGCCCGGTAAGTTCGGGAGTTTGGGCGACCCTATGAACTGTGCAGAGACAATTACAGAATACTAATTCGGTTTTTGGAGAAATCAGTGTTCTTTCGGGCGCGCTGATTTTT
The DNA here is from genome assembly GCA_012026795.1 of Candidatus Methanoperedens sp. Lineage (NCBI taxonomy): Archaea > Methanobacteriati > Methanobacteriota > Methanomicrobia > Methanosarcinales > Candidatus Methanoperedentaceae > Candidatus Methanoperedens > Candidatus Methanoperedens sp. The sequence goes on along the minus strand of VEPM01000028.1, from coordinate 4,441 downwards.
GATACTTTTATTTCATCTGACAAAGGAACCACAGATGAACACAGATAAACACAGATACGCATCGTGATTTCCGGGCGCACCTGAATTTTATTGTTTAGGGATAATAATTTATGCTGATGATCCGTTTTCAGTTTTATTTTCAATAAGCATAGCAATAAATCTGTGTTTATCTGCGTTCATCTGCGGTTTTTTCGTAAGTTATCCCATGCACTTCTAAAGCTAATCGTTTTCAGCCCCCCTTTTTTACTTATTCCATCTTATCTGTCATCGGTTAATGAATTTAATGGCTAAGAATATATCTTTTTATGGTTTCTATTAAATCTCCAATTAGTCTATATCGAACGCGGATGACGCTTATCACGCGGATTTACACGGATATCCAATCCGCGCGCATCCGCGGCATCCGTGCAATCCATGTTCTATGTTCTGATTTTTCTCTTAACCGATGACATATGTATTCCATTTTGTTAATTTCCCAGTCATAAATTGTATCTAAGCCAGGACGTGAGCGCGCCCGGTGAATTGAGGAGTTTGGGCAACCTGATAATTAGCGTCATGCTAATATACGGCTTTGTCTCATTATATTGTTAGAATGGGAGATACCGAATTACATCTAAATACAAATAAATCAGGTGAAATCGTATGTTGAAGCGCTTTAGCTTTATCCCACTTCCGTTAATAACAGCTATAGCCATAATTCTTTATTTTGTTGATATACAGACGACTTACGAACCCCATTTGCTGCTACCGGTGCTTAATACCATCTTCACCAGCGGCGCTGGCTTCACTATAGCATTCATAGCGGCATCAGCCTACGTATTCGGAGCTAAACGCCCTGCCCTTTTCCTGGGTGGAGGAGCTCTGGCCTTTGGCATTTCAGCTTTGCTTGCCGGATGGATATTCCCGAATAGCCTTAATGTATCAGTGACAATATTTAGCATGGGGACTCTGCTTGCTGCTATATTGTATATATCAGGCACAGGCCAAAGTACCGAAAAGTATCCTGCCCGATATTCTCTGAAGAAGTTTCCCAGACAATCGATTGCGATACTTTTTTATTCAGGTATCATAATATTTTTTGTTATTCTTTCCACAGCCGCAATCAGGGGACTTTTCCCACCGTTTTTCGTTACCGGGGAGGGATACACACACACCCGATGGGTTATCATAATATCGTACATCATTCTCTTCTTTATCTCAGCCTCGCTCTACGCGAGATTATATTATTCTTCCAAAGAGAGTTTTCTTTACTGGTATTCTCTGGGGCTGGCAATTATCGCTGTTGGCTTAACACTTGCTCCCCTGGCCGCACCTGGAAGTCCCTTAAACTGGTTGGGCAGAATAGCCCAATATCTGGGTAGTACTTATTTCCTCGTGGCTGCAGCATCTGCACTCAAAGAAGCACGGGCTAAGGGAATTGGACTCGCCCAAAAGATGGACAATATCTGGCGTGAGCCTGCGATAAGCTACAGTATGCTTGTGAACATGGCAAAAGATGCCATAATATCAATTGATGATAAAGGCAAGATTTTGGTCTGGAGCCCAGCCGCAGAAAGATTATTCGGCTACAGCCAGAATGAAGCAATTGGTTCTTCTTTTGCCAGTCTGGTAGCTGCTGAAGAACAGGCGGGCACGTTAATGATCCAGTCAGATCATCCGAATGATATTGATAATGGCCTGGCAGACAGGAACCGGGTTGAGTTGGAACTACGAAGGAAGACTGGAGAAACATTTACCGCTGAACTATCGGTATCGGTAAAGGATACTCCGAGTGGTCGGCTGAGAATGGCGATAATAAGAGATATTACAGAGCGCAAGCGAACCGAGAGAGAAATTGAACACCTTGCCTCGTTCCCGCAGTTAAATCCTAATCCGGTTATCGAGATAGATGCAAACGGAGAGGTTACATTCTCAAATGCGGCGACTGCGGAAGCCCTGAAGACATTAAAGATGGAGAACAACGTGCGTATATTTTTGCCCGGCGATTTTGAAGAAATCATGAAAGCTCTGGAGCTGGAAAAAGAGGGGCAACTTTTTTATCGTGATGTTGAGATCAAAGATAGAATATTCGCCGAGTCCATACATGTAGTAAAAAAACTGGGCGTCGTGCGTATTTATATGCATGATATCACCGAGCGAAAGCGGGCGAAAGAAGCGCTTCGCGAGAGCGAGGAGCGATATCGTGGGCTCATCGAGACAGCCGAAGAAGGCATTGCCACCCACGGGCCTGATGGAACAATCACCTACGTCAACCAGCGCATGGTTGATATGCTGGGCTACCCGCGCGAGGAGATCGTAGGACGGTCCAGCCTCGATTTCGTGGGCACTGAAGAACGGGAAGCCGTGCTTGGGGCGCGTGAGCGCCTGAAAGAGCAGGGTAGCTTCAATACTGAACGGAAGATGCGACGGAAGGATGGCTCGATATTGTGGACTCTGAGCAACATCTCTCCGAGGCGAGACGCCGCCGGTAACTTCATTGGCTACCTGGCAATGCATTCCGATATCACCGAGCGCAAGCAAGCCGAGGAGGCGCTGCAGAAAGCGCACGATGAGTTAGAACTACGTGTTCAGGAACGGACAGCAGAGCTGAAAGAGGCAAACAAAGCATTGCTGGAGAGAGAAGCAAGCTACAGGGAGCTTACTGAAAGCATTGACGACCTATTCTATGCGATGGACAGAGGGTTAAGATATACCTACTGGAATAAAGCCTCTGAAGCTCTTACAGGGATTCTGGCGAAAGATGCTATTGGAAAATCTATATACGAGCTTTTCCCTGATGTGAAAGATACAAAAGCGGAGCAGTTCTATATAGAGGCATTAAAAACGCAGCAACCTGAGCGTTTCGAGAATGAATACCAGCTTGGGGATAAGAAATTCATTTTTGAAATTAATGCTTATCCAACCAGGGATGGTCTCTCTGTTATCGCCAAAGATATCACTGAGAAAAAAAAGCTTGAAGCGCACTTATTACGAGCGCAACGAATGGAAAGCATAGGCGTTCTTGCGGGAGGTATAGCGCATAATCTCAACAATTTACTGACACCGATGATGATGTCTCTGCATACATTAAAACAAAAATTCAAAGATGAGCAGAGTCAGAAATTGCTTACCATTCTTGAAAAAAACTCCGAGCGCAGCGCTGATTTGATAAAGCAGGTGCTGTCATACTCACGGGGTGTAGAGGGTGAACGCGCTCCCCTTAATGTTGCAAACATCGTATCTGAGATAGAAAAGATCGCAAAAGAGACATTTCCAAGAAACATTGAAATCCGAACCGATATACCAATTGGTATCTGGACCATATCCGGAGACACAACCCAATTGCACCAGGTTCTAATGAATTTATGCGTGAATGCCCGCGATGCTATGCTGGATGGCGGTATTCTGAGAATCACAGCTTCGAATTTCGTGATCGATGAAAATTACAAGAATGTGCACGCTGAAGCCAAAGCAGGTTCTTATGTTGCCATTTCTGTCTCGGATACCGGGGTTGGTATTCCTCCTAAAACAGTTGACAGAATATTTGAACCGTTTTTCACGACAAAGGAGTTTGGTAAAGGTACAGGACTTGGCCTTTCAACAGCTCTTGCGATTGTGAAAAGCCACGGTGGATTTATAAATGTATACAGCGAGGTTGGAAAAGGAACAAAGTTCAATGTATACCTGCCAGCGACTAAAACCGAAATACAAAATGTAGAGAAGCAGCAACTTGAATTGCCCTTCGGACATGGAGAATTGGTTCTCGTTGCTGAAGACGAAGATTCAGTTCGTGAGGTTACTATTTCGGTATTAAAAGAAAATGGATATGATGTTCTTGCTGCTGAAGATGGTGCACAGGCAGTAACAGAGTATGCCCAAAATAAGGATAAAATCAAAGTTGTTCTTATGGATATGATGATGCCGGTAATGGATGGTCATGCAAGCATCCGGGCGATACGTAAAATTAACCCTGAAGTCAAAATTATAGCAGCCAGTGGATTAGCAGAGAAAGATAAACTTGCAAAAATTGAAAGCACTCGTGCACAAACCCTTTTACCAAAACCTTATACTGCTGAGAGATTATTGAAAACTATTCACGAGGTTCTAAGCGCAAAATAGTCACCCCAGACCCCATATGAACACGCAGCCGCCATTACAGCCATTCTTTCAGGCCGGGCATTGATTTACATGCTAATGATGCCGCCTATAACTGCACTTTTTGCACTGGATTTTACTGGCTCTACAACATTTACAGCGTCGGGAAGCATATATCCTGCTATATATACTTTGTGCGGGGTCAAGGGGTAGAGATCGCCCAATGCCTTCAGGCTTGGGCTGAAACGTACCCCCTTTGGAATAGATTACTTCGTATGAAAAATCTATCCCGTCCATTCAGGTTAAACGTGTATAAAACAGATTACCTTAATAAATAATTTAGGTAACTTGATAAGTTTTCTAAACA
>VEPM01000027.1 GCA_012026795.1 Candidatus Methanoperedens sp. | reverse complement strand
AAAAAGTTAGGCCATACATATTTGAATTAGCAAGGAGTTCTTTGCACTAAGGTTTGTCAAAAAAATTAGGCTGATTTTACGTTTCTTTGAAAGTCAAGTCAAAGATTTTTTACTGATTTATTTCATTTTTTTAAGATTTGTCATATAGAATCAACTTCAGTTAGTGAGCATCGAATTTCCTGAGTTTCCCGCCTGTGAACTGCCCGGCAGCAAAAGATAACATAAGCAGCGGTATAACCTGCCAGCCAAACCCGGAGAATATTCTTAACAAAAACACGAAGGGTACAGGAATATGCACAGCCATCATCCAGCGCCTGGAGAACCTGGCGGTATTGAACCTCCAGTAGCCAAAAGGCAGGTTGATCAAAAACACCACCAGTATCAGTTCTATTAAGGACATTGCTATGCACCGATTGTTTCCATAACAGATGATTCTTCTCTTTACATTAATCACATTTGTGCTTTAAAAATGTAATGAAATAAATAACCGGACTTTAATTTTTTAAACCGCAAACTATTTACTTTACACTACTTGTAAAGTAATTTGTTTACATTGTGTGTAAAGTAATCGAAAGTTGAGCACAATATATCAGGAGGCATCTTTGGACATTATTGAACTTGATGATGTATGGAAGATATACAGAATGGGTGAAGTGGAAGTTCCTGCACTTAAAGGCCTGAGCTTAAAGATAAAACCTGGTGAATTCCTGGCTCTCATGGGGCCAAGCGGAAGTGGTAAATCAACAGCATTGAACATGATCGGCTGTCTTGATATACCCACAAAAGGCAGGGTGTTCCTTGAAGGACAGGATATTGCCGCCCTTACGGAATTGGAACTCTCCCGTATAAGAGGCAAGAAAATAGGTTTTGTCTTCCAGTCCCACAATCTATATCCAACGTTAACAGCTCTTGAAAATGTCCAGTTACCCATGAGAATACATGAGTTCGCTGAAGAAGATATCTGGGACAGGTCAGAGGAATTGCTGCAACTTGTTGGCCTTTCCGGCCGTGCAAATCATTATCCTTCCCAGCTGTCGGGAGGCCAGAGCCAGAGAGTAGCGATTGCAAGAGCTCTCTCTACAAATCCCTTATTGATTTTAGCTGATGAGCCAACCGGTAATCTCGATACGGAAGCAGGAAAAGAGGTACTGGATATTTTCACAGACCTGAATGCAAAAGGCGTCACGATCGCCATGATCACTCATGATGAAAAAATTGCGGGAAGGGCGAATAAAACTGTGAGAATGATAGACGGAAAACTTGCATCATAATTAACCGGAGTAAAAAATATATGAATCATATAAGAAAATATTTTATCGTTTTGCTGATCTCGCTGCTATTTTTGCAGGGAGCGGCTGCATCGAATTATTATCTTGTAACAGAACATGAACCAGTATATCCGGGAGACACGGTCTTTGTCTGGATCCCGATCAATAACATTGGCTATGGTACATCGCTGGTAGACACTGTTGTGAAACTGGTCCCGGCAAATAATGCTACGGAAAAAACTATACATGTACTTGATAGTGAGGTGTCACTCGGCAATATTGATGACTGGAATGATATGCGAACAGCCAGTTTTAAAGTCCATATAGATCAAAATACACTGGAAGGAGAATACGAGTTTATCGTTTATGTCACTACAAAAGAGAAAGAAAGCGGCATCACCACCACAGCAGCGTTAAAAGACAGGATACTTGTCATTAAAGGCACGCCGATTGTAACACTCGCAAACACCTCTATCTCTACTATCGCACCGGGCTCTACAAATAATGTTATATTAAAATTCAAGAACGAGGGAACGGGCATTGCAAGAAATCTGTATGTGGATTTAAACACTGACAGTGAGCATACTGCTTCCGTATTTTCAATAACAGGTTCCGGTACGCGATTTTTCCTCGGAAGCCTTGGCCCCGGGGAAGAGACCGAGATGAAATTCGATATGATAGTTGATTCTCAGGCCCAGACAGGTGTATATAATATACCTATTAAGATCTCAGGGATCAATTATTCTGCAAGCGATTTTATCGGATTGGGTGTTGCAGGGATTACTGACTTTGAATTGAGCTACCAGGAGTCTGGAAGCAGTTTTCTCCTCAGCGTATCCAATGTAGGAGTCAATCCGGCTAAAGCAGTCAGCGTGGAAATACCCCCTCAAAGCGGTTTCACTGTTTCGGGGAGCAATACACAGGTGATAGGCAATTTGAATTCCGGAGACTATACATCTGCAAATTTCCAGGTTGCCCAGAAAAGCGGATACAATATGAACATCAGGATACAGTATACTGATGCCGCAGGTGTTCGAAGATCAATAGATAAGAAACTGCCCGTAAAACTTTCCGGCGGTATGGCGGGTGCGACATCGAATTCAAATAATGACCAGCATGCGGCTATGCATGGCGGAGGAACGAATTATTCCACAGTTGCGCTTAGCTTTGCTCCCTATATCGGGATTGCGCTTCTTGGCATCATTGGCTTCTGGCAGCGAAAGAGCATCACCGGGATGTACCAGAGGATAAAATTCCAGAGGCAGAGAAGAAAATGAGGCTTCCGGATATATTCCTTCTCTCTCTTTCCCATGTGAGGAAAAGCAGGATGAGAAGCTGGCTTACCATAGTGGGCGTGATCATAGGTGTTGCCTCGGTCGTAGCCATTATATCCATAGGACAGGGAATGCAGGAAAATGTGCAGCAAAGGCTCGGCGGCTTTGGCGCTGATATAATAACCGTGATCCCAGGATATTTCAGGGCGACTGGTGTACATAGCGAGATGCATACAGACAGGTCTGTAAGTACGAGTTCTTCGATCAACCTCACAGATAAAGATTACAGGGTGATCAAACAGGTACCTGGCGTAAAGTATGTCAACGGGCTTGTTTCAGGTAAAGCCGATCTTAAATATGATAATGAAAAAACAGTTGTATCAGTGACTGGCGTCGATACTTCTGTCTGGAGACTGATGGATAATACGGGATTAGATGACGGGAGGTATCTCCAGTCCGGAGATTCTAATTCGATCGTCGTGGGATATAATCTTGCTTATGGGGCTTTCCTTCAGCCAATAACGCTTAACCGCCCGATTACCATTGGTGGAAAAAATTTCAGGGTTGTGGGTATCCTGAAGCAGTCAGGTGGGTTAGGAAGTGGCAGTGATACCGGGATATATATGCCGGCTGAGATGGCAAGAGAAGTTATCACTGAAAAAGTAGCAAATAATCAATTTACCTCTATGGTCATTAAGGCAACGGATGCCTCTCTTGTAGAATATGTGAAAGCTGATATCGAGCAAAAGCTTATGAGTTCAAGGCAGGTAAACCCGCGGACAAAGGATTTTACAGTAATAGCTTCAGCCCTTATCCGTGAACAGATGAGCGGCGTGACCCAGACTTTATCACTGTTTTTAAGTGCGATCGCTGCTGTCTCGCTCCTTGTGGGAGCAATAGGTATAGCCAATACCATGTTCATGTCGGTCATGGAACGAACCAGGCAGATAGGGTTATTGAAGGCGATTGGAACAAGTGAACGTGAGATCATGAAACTTTTCCTTATCGAGTCAGGAATATTCGGACTCGTGGGTGGGATAATCGGGGTAATATTTGGTGCTGCTATTTCCCTGCTCATCCCTTATCTGGGAATCCAGGCACTTGGTTTCGGAGGAGATATGAGAGCTACGATTACTGCAGGGACCATATTCTTTGCAATCGGTTTCTCGGTGGTGATAGGCATACTATCGGGAATAATACCTGCCAAGCATGCAGCCAAGATGAGACCTGTGGATGCTATAAGATATGACCAGTGAATAAAGGATTTCAATGTTAAGGGAATTTATACCATTATGTTTGATATGTTTATTGGATTACCAGGAGGCGCAAATATGATAGAGGACGAACTGGATGTTATTGAAAAGGAGATGCTTGATGATCTTAAAAAGCCAAAAGGGAGAAGGATACTTGTGTGTCCTGTCTGCGGCTCTGCCGGGGTCACATATTATATGGGCCTGAAAACAGGCTATCAGTACCAGTGCAATAGCTGTGATTATGTGGGGGCCGTGGTGCTGGAGCTGGATTGTTAATTATGCCAATTGACCCGGTTTGCTGGATGCATGTGGATAGAAAGACTGATTTAAAAAACGAATATAATGGCCAGACATACTACTTTTGTTCACTCAACTGCAAAAAAGAATTTGAAAAAGCTCCAGATAAATACCTGGGTGTGAAAAGCTCTATGAAGATGCCTGACCAGGTACAGGGCAGCAGCGTGGGGATAAATGAGAAAAACCCCTATGTAGCGCTTATCTGCAGCCACTGCGAGTTCTTCAAGGAAGATGATATCGAACTCGAATGTGCAGCATTCAAGATCTTAAAAAGCATGCTCCGGAAAGGCATGATCACGCAGGAAGAAATAAAAGATGCCTTCAAATGAGTTATATCCGGTACTTGCGCCGGGCCATACGCTGCGAAATCTTGAGGCGCATTTTGTCTATAGTATTAATGATGACCAGTTATATGAACTGGATGATGAGGCATTTGAATTCCTGGAAAAATGCGATGGCAAGAATCCTTTTCCAGTATCATTTCCAGGTGCGGCCAGCCACAAAGATACTATTGAATTCATTCTAAATGAAGGAATAATCCTGATGCAGGATTCTGTACATCAAAGAATTATAAAAGTTGACCGATCACCAATTCCTTCATTGCGCTATCTTTTACTGAACATAACGAACAAATGCAATCTTGCCTGCAAACACTGCTATCTTGGGAAATCAGGAAATATCGACATTGAAGTTAGCCGGTTTGAGAAGACGGTCTCACAGTTTGAAAGCATGGGCGGCCTGAAGCTTATGATCTCAGGAGGGGAGCCGCTTATGCATTCCGGATTCCGGGAGCTTATGGAAGTCCTGCCTTCCTATGAACTCAGGAAAGTAATTCTAACGAACGGGACATTGATCGGCAAGAAAGAGGCAAAGAAACTCTCAGAATATATAGATGAAGTACAGGTCAGTATCGATGGTATCTGTTCTCATGATATTTTGCGGGGGGTGGGCTCTTATGAAAAAGCCATGCGCGGGATCACCAATCTCCAGAGTTCCGGTATTCCTGTTTCTATCGCTACAATGGCGCACAAATATAACGCGGAAGAATTCGATGAAATGCAAAAGCTTTTTTCCGGCATGAATATCATTTCATGGAGCGTTGATGTGCCCTGCAAGGCAGGTAATCTTAAAGATAACCAGGATTTCATGCTTGATCTGAAAGGAGCGGCACCGCTTTTAAATTATGGCTTTGGCGCTGGCGCGCATGAGAGTACGGGAGATTATACGTGCGGCTCTCACCTGTGTGCCGTATCGCCTGATGGCATGGTCAGTAAATGCGGTTTTTTTGAGGATGAACCTGCGGGGAATATTGATGACCTAAGGGCAGCATGGGCAAAAATATGCAGGGAATACCTGTGGACGCTTGATAAGCTTGATTGCCATGATTGCGAGGTAATCCATGATTGCAGGGGAGGGTGCCGCTTCAGGGCAAGGCAATATGGAGGGATTTTAGCCCCTGACCCGCTGTTATGTCATGCTAACGGTATTCTGACCTACCTGTAAGATGTCGGATGCGTTTTTGTAACAACAAGAAAATCCCGGTAAAATTTTATAAACTTAAACCAACAACCTATTAATGAATTAAAATAATTTGTCCATTGAGGTGAAAACGTGAAGATCAAAATAGTAAAGAAGATCGCCAGAGGAACCTGCAAATGTCATTCTTCCTGCGCTTAATACTGCACAGCAGAGGAGATTTAAAACTTGCAGAATAACCTGTCGATTGTATATAATGGGCACATTGGGCAGAAGTGGGGTTTAAAAATTTTTACCTGGAAGTTATAGTGAGCTAATGCATAGAAGTAATGGTTTTGAGGCCATATACTTCATTACCTTCTGTACTCATACAAATCCTGCACTTACATAGACGTTTCAGCCGCAGACATCCCGGCTGCAGATGTCTTAGCCATAGAAGACATCTGGGCCATAGACATTTCAGACATCTTCTCACAGGAATCGGCGCATCGGCGGCAAACCCTGGCACAGGCTGCCATTATCTCATCGCCTTTGAACTGTTCGCAGCTTCCAGCGCACTTTATGCATATTTCTGCGCACAGATTACAGGTACGAGTGCTGAAATTCGAATTGCGCAGCATAAAATTTGCGCTTACCTGGCAGATTTCGCTGCAGTCAAGCATCAATCTCATATGCCCTGGTTCTGCATGCTTGCCGCCCTTCTCCAGGCAGTAAGACATGCTCGTTTCCAGGCATATACTGTGACAATCCAGACAATCATCTATGCACTTCTCCATTTCTTTACCCCTTTTAACTACTGTAGTACGTGCTATCGCCATAAAACTCACCTCCCTCATATGATGGCATATTTATATCTGAATCACTATTTACTTAAATGTTTCGCTCATAATTTCCAGAATCACTGTTTTGCCAAGAAACACTTTAGGCCCTTTAACGGATGTGAATCCGGCCTCCCGGGCTTTTCTGATAGCTTCTTCGAACGCTGTTTTTGAGACATGAAGAGGCGGTTCAACTATGAGAACTTTTCCATTCGGTTTTAGTATGGATTTTATTTCTTCAAAAAATTTTTTCTGATCCGGTAATTCATGAACTACGTAGAAAGCTAAAACAAAGTCGATTTTTTCTGATATTCCTATTCTGCTCTCTTCGGACTTATGCAGCGTGATACGTTTTTCAAGCTCTGTTCCCTGGATCTTGTCTTTTACCTTTTGAAGCATTCCTTCCTGCAGATCAGCAGCAATAACCCGGCCGGATTTGCCAGCCAATTGAGCCATATCAATAGAAAAAAAGCCCGGCCCGCAACCCATATCCAGGGCCACCATCCCTTCATCAATATAGGGTTCCAGTATTTTACGGGGATTTTGCAGCCACCTCCGAATTCTATTATCAAAATGTCCTGCCCTTTCAACCCGGCAAACAGGATTTTTCTTACTGCTCATTATATTTTTCTCCCCTTTTTACAATTTTCGTCTTAACTGATATGCAATACCAGCACTTAGCAACCCAGATATAACTTCAAACCCCGGTGTTGTTGGTGCAGGTGTTTTTGCTTCTTGCATCCTTGTAGATGCAGGTGTTGGGGTTACTTCATTTTCAATCACGATATCCACCGTGCGTTCAGAGAAATTTGCAATATACATCATCGCTTGCATACGGTTTCCACCTGGCATGGTCAGCCAGAATGAAGATTCTTTTGCATCATACAGCTCCTGCTCTGTCATAACCTGCCTCATTGGTTCGTTGTCAAGGTATAAGCGCACTCTCTGGTTTTCATTCCACACTAAAGAACTGTTATCTATGTTCATCATAACAAATTTCCCCGAAGAGTCAGTGGAATTAATTGTCATTCTCATACGATTTTTCTCCATGGATCTTACCATTACGTTCATATTCCCGGAATAGTTAACAATGGAATATTTATTGGACATACCCACAGAAACCTCTGCTCCCACCCTGTTACTCATCATTTCTCCCATGAACTTTTGATGTATCCCATCCACAGGCATATTCACAGGTGAAGCCCTGAAAATGATATTTCCTTTGCCCTGTCCGATCCTGACCACTCCTCCGTCAATACTTATACTTGTAGAATTCGTCGAGGCAATAAATGCGGTCAAATTACCAGCATCTATCTTCACTATATCATCTTCTTTTGAAGCTTTCACGCCTTCTGCAATATCAAAAGTGACAGTTGTATCTGTTTTTGTCATAATATTGATCACCGAGGCAGGATTATCATGAATTTGCATCACCACAGAACCGTCTTTGCTTGTAATTCTTGTCAGGGCGTCCGCTGTTGTTGAATCTTTGAAATCAATGTTGGTGACTTTTATAGAATCAAAAATCGTGATACCTGATATACCGTAATTCATCACGGCTCCCGTACTATTATCCACAGAAAAAGTCACATAGTTCCCGTAGTTGTTCCCCTCGCTATGCATGAATCCCATTCCGGTCATTCCTTGCTGACTTCGCATTTCGTTGCCCCGGTTCATCATGTCTTTTGCTATTCCACGCATCATATCGCTGCCAATCATGCCTTTTCCACCCATCATACCACCACCGGCCTGTCCATAAACCGGCAGGGATAGCATGAAGATAGCAAGCACGACAACAACTGTTTTTATAGATATATTCATATTATCCTCCCTTAACTTTATAAAATAATATCTCTTTTTTAGTTAATAACTGCTTCGTTATCAGAATAATTATCCCTGAAATCATAAACAGCACTCCTGACCAGAGTACATTCACAAACGGCATCAATTCTATATTCAGTTTTAATAAAACCGGGTTAAATGCATTTGAATTAAAATGTATCAGGATATCAGTAAAAAACGTCCTGTGGATCATGAGGTCATGAAAATAATCAGACTCTTCGCTCCTTAATAACCTGACTATTCCTGATCCATGAAGATCCCCATTTTTGTATATATTTACATTCACAGCCTGCTCACTTGAATTCCAGGCTATGGAAGTTGCGCTCACATTCGTTACGGCAATGCTCCATATTGCATCCGTACTCTTTGGCAGATCCAGTTCCAGGGATGTGTAATTCAAATCCACCGACCTGTTGAACGATGTGGATGCAACCGACCCGAGAATTACAAGTATGAATCCGGTATGGATCAACATTATGCCTGCATTGTTGGAGGAAAATTGGTTTTTTCCATAAATTAGCTTGAAAATCATCAAAGTTAGAACAAGGAGAGACATCGCTATGTAGGAAACTGCATATACAGAACCCGCTAATTGAACAAATGATGCTGATTTAAAAAAATCAGAAGAAGCGGAAATAAGCGCGGGTGTCCCGGGCAAATAAGACGCTGCCGCACCTGTAATGGCAATTAATGCCACAATAATAACAAGTTTTCCTGGTTTTATGTTACCTTGCAGCAGGCAATATCCGGTCAGGAGAGTTAACATAAACACAAGGGGAAAACTCCAGAAATTATACGCATCCTCTGGAAAAGGAATAAATTCACTGGAAAAACTCCCAAAAATGATCGAATACATTATACCCCAGAATGGGACAAAAGCAAGCAAGCACAATAATAAAATAGTTGCATTAAATGAAGTTCGAATCGAATGCAGATTCAATCCCTTATTGCCAGCAAGCTGGGACGAACCCTTCCTCAATACCAGGAAGAGTATCGATCCGGCTGCCAACAGCATTGCGCCAAGAAAAATGATCCACATCCGGTTCCCAAGAAAAATATGTTCAGAGCCTTTTATGCCTTTTCCCGTCAATACAATTATAAATATGTATAGTATAAAAACAAAGGCTGATAACAGGGGAGCAGTCATATCATATTCCGCGGGATTCCGACGATGCCTGGCAATAGCATGAAGTGCAGCTGTCAGGATAAGCCAGGCAACAAGAGCGCCGGATTGGGCAGGATCCCATCTCCAGAAGCCTTCCCATCCAACAGTCCCGTAAGCCCATAATCCGCCGGATGCCATCGAAAGTGATAACAAGAGCCATGAAGCTCTTCCCCACGATCTTGCCGTTTTTGCCCATTCTTTTTCCCCTGAATAAAGGAATGTTATGGCGCTTGCAAACAGGATCACTCCTGCCGCATATGCCAGCACAGCCAGCGGAGGATGTAAGAGAAACCAGGGATTCTGGAATTTCGGATTGAGGTTATAGCCTGTTGATGTAGTCCCATCGAACAGCGGGGATATTTTTTCAAATGGCGAGCCGGGAAGAAGGATTATTAATAACACAATCTCAATAACAAGAGCTATACACAATGTCTTTCTCCTGAATCCGGGGTTTTCACTGTCCCCGTTATTAAAAAGCAAAATGCAAAACATTACTGCCCATACGAGCAGAAGATAAAATCCCTCTTTTCCTGCCCACAAGGCAGCAACCCTGAATGGGAGGGACTCCCCAATATTGTAGATCGATACATATTTTATGGTATAATCTACGTAAATAAAATAATAAATTAGCAATACAAGCGCCATTGAAATGGAAACAAATGAAAAGCTAAGCGGGATTATATAATATTGACTTTTTCTCGCACAAAAAAATAATGAAACAGTTGCCGCAAAGAGTCCTATCAACAAGAAGATATTTCCAGCATCCATAAATTACCTGGTTTTTTTAATAATATACATTATTGCCAAAATACCGATTATCCCGAAAACAAGCTCCTGGTGCTCAAAAATATGCCAGATGCTCAATGTTTTGTTTATCACGAAAGGTACAGGTCTTACATCTCCCCACCTGTCCTTTGAATCACGGGCATGCACATAGATTATATGTGTCCCTTCTTTTAATCCGCCTGTATCCACATCTGAGTATGCTTCTATGGCCTGTTTACCTGCCAGTTCTTTTCCAAGTGTCAGGTTCCTGCCTTTCCCTCCATCCTTCACAGTATCGATAAAATACTCTGCGCCTGTGATATTGGCATCCCATCCCGATATGGCAAGAATATTCATTGAAATCTTTTTACCGGAAATGATCCTTGAGGGAACAAGGATAATATCTTTTATATACGGTGTTGTGTTTGAACTCGAAAGCACATGGAGACCGATGGGAGTGTCCCCGCCATGGCACAAATTGCAGTTACTTGCAGCCCTGTGTTGCGGGTTGGTGAGATTTGTGGCATTAAACGGGGTATCTCCGCCATATCTGACATGGCAATCAGCGCATTGCGCTCTTTCTCCCCGGCTCCAGTCTGTCCACCCCGGGGACTGGACGCTTCCTGTCGGGAATTCACTGTAATGGAATCTCTCTTTTCCAGTGCTATTATGGCAGGAATCGCAGGATATAACCTGTTGGACATCCGGTTTTTTCTCATCTTTCATAAAGTCTTTTTCCCGGTTAGAAAGATTATGGAACTGGTTTTTAATCTCGTTATGGCATGCTCCACAGGTAAAAGTCTTGTTAATATTTTCCACTGTGAGTGTACTGAAGTGGGAAGCATCATAACCTGAATGGCATGTAGAACATGTGGTGTTTTGCAGGTTCTGCTTTATATGGATATTGTGGCAGTCCGTACATTGTGCATTCCTGCTATCCGCAACCCTTCCAACAGGTCTTTCCCAGGAAAGTGTGGGTTTATGGAACCTGTTCACTTTCCCTGATTCATGGCATGTTTCACAATTTAGTTTCATCCCCAGCGCGACGTGCTCTCTCTGGTTACCATGAATGATGCGCGGGATCTGGACTGCAGGCTTATATGGAAAGCTTCCTTCCGTACTGTGGCACTCAGAGCAAAATATCTGTGATAAGTTGTCATCCTGTGGAATATTATTCAGCTCCAGGAGATTTTTAGTCAGGGAGCGGTTATGGAGCGTAGTGTTGGCCGTATTATGACACAGCTCGCATGAGAAGCTGGCATTCTGCGCTGTCGTATTTGCCCGCCCTTGCGGCGCTCCCGGATAATGTGTGCGGATAATATCCCTGACCCCGTATTTTTCAGCAGCGTCCTCTCTCGTATGACATTTTATACATGTTCTCTCAGCGGGAATTGTAAGATTTATATCGTGCAGCGTTTTAACCTGCCCTGTTCCGTGGCAATCAATACATGAACCGTTTTTAGCGTGGGAATATACCCGGGACGCGTTCCCCCATTTAGTGGCATTGGCAGGATTCCCGTGGCAGGAAAGACAATCTGTGGAGTTATATGTTATATTTGCAGCGTAATGCGAAACATTGGCTTTCGAAATATTAAATCCGGATTTTACGAGACTGTTGCCGTGGCATATCTCGCAGTTTATTTTCAAAACCAATTTTTCCCCGGCTTTTGTGTGGCCATTTACACCCGTGGCATTATAAGAAGTAGTAAATGAATGACATGATGCGCATGATCTTGGCGCCAGGTATTCTTCAGGATGGGTCACAGGCATGGTGCCGTTGCCGTGACATGCCCAGCACGCCTTGTTGACCGGATCGGTTACTCCTTTGCTTTCTGTCCTGTTATTGAGGTTCGCATGGACGCTCTTTCTTAAAGCATTAACATCTATCTGCTTTGCGGCTAATCCACCGAGGTTGTGACAGCCGCTGCATTCAGGGCTGAAATTCCCGCTGGTCAGGGAAGATTCATGGAACGTTGCCGGCACTTCACCTATTTTTATATACTGCCCCGGAACCAGTTCCGAACCGGTATAATTTCCAACAGTTTCATTTTGCCCGATCACATACGTTTCATTTGACAGGTGGCGAACATCTTCAATTACGATAATTGCCACTTCCGCCGCAGCGGCAGATGATACATTGATCACCTGGAAGATGAGAATAATAAAAAACAGGTATTTTATCAATTCATTCATACGTACTCATCCATTTACGAACATACCAGCTATCTTCAGGCTTAACATCGTGACCTCGACGCCATTCGATGTTGTATTGTATGTGAAGTAATCCCCTTCCCTGACGAACTCCTCTTTGACAACAATATTGTTTTTTATTAATGTGAGATACATATTTGTGCGGCTGAAATCCTTTATCTTCAGTTCATATCCGCTTCCAAGATCCCATGATTCACCCGGGTATATCGTTTTTTTATCAGCGGCTGAGAAATCGATGTCCATCTGGCTTAATGTGATATTCTCCTTCTCGTTCTTGAGTACGAAATACCTGTACCCGTCCGGCTTAGCCTGCCTGTAATCCCTGACATGGCAGGTGTAGCACTGGAAGCTGCTCGTTTCGGTATGTATATGTTTTGGCACAAATCCGCGAAAAGTCACAAGGCTCACTGTTCCGCCGTATAATATTTCCGATATCCCAAGATCGATTATTGTTTTTTTATCGCCGTTCTCAACAAGTTTCGCATCATACTTGAAGATGCCACCTTCGGGAACAAGGTCTTTCCGTACCAGTTTCCCGTTGTAATACAGTTCAAGCCAGGCCGACTGGCCTTCTTTATCCACTTCGGTGATCGCTATGCTGTAGTTCCGGTCAAGTTTCCAGGTTTCATCTGAAACAAGTTTCTTTTCAACCTCAACAAGCTGGATTGTCTCTCTCGGGTCAGGCGGGCTCCCCCATTTCTTCCCGGTTTCTTTATCCTGGTGGCAGCTTACACAATCCCTGGTATCCACTTTCGGGTATTGGGCGTAATGAGATACAGTGGAATTTATTGTTTTCCCTGAAACAAGGACATTATTGCTATGGCAAAGGATGCAGGCTGCCGCAACCTTTACCTGGCTGCTTTCGGGAGTATGCCTTGACAGATGATTTGGCTTTAATTTTTTTGTCAGGTTAAGAGGGCCGTCAATGTGGCATGTGGAGCAGGTATCCGGCTGTTCAGCTATATCCGGGTGTGCAGCAGGTGCAGTAATTATATTTGAATGACATGTCCAGCATGCCCGGTTGAGACTTGAACTTGCATTGTTCAGGTTTGCATGAATACTCTGGTTGATGGATGATTCGCTTACTTTATTCAGGGCAAAGCCACCTGTCCCGTGGCACTGTATGCAATTCGGTAAATTATAACCCTGCATATTTGCAAGTGTTGAATTGTGTAGCCTGCCTGTGCCGTGGCAAGATGAGCAACCAATACCACCATTGTGAGTTATGTTCGTCCTTGAGGTCTTATTGAAAACATCCGAGAACCCGGAACCCGGATCCTGGTGGCAGGAAGTGCAGTTGGTGCCGGACTTATTTTGATCAATCATATCTGTTCTTTTCTTACCGTAATGAGATATTGTCGAATTCGGGTTGCTCCCATTGAGGTTTATCATCTCTGGTTTGCCGTGGCATAGCTGGCATGTGGCATTCACTGTGATATTTACAGCACGGGTAGTATGCTCGGTTGTTCTCAGCGAATTAAATTTCCCGGAGATGTGGCAGGAGGTGCATGTGATCGCAGGATTATGCATCGGGTGCTTTATCGGCGGTGTTGTTGAGTTGGAATGACATGCCCAGCATGCCCTGTTGGGATCGGAACTTGCGTTATTCAGACCTGCATGAATGCTCAGGTTCATGATGCTTTCATTGATTTTCGGGGTCATTTTTCCCATCATGCCGCTGCTGTAATTCTTACTGCTCCCGTGACATCGCAGGCACTCGGACACTATTCCCATACTCATATTATACCCGGTCATATTGTGCCCGGTGTCGGAAAAAGAAGAAACTGCGAACAGGGATAAGGATTCTGTAGATGCCCTCAGTATATTTTCGCCTTCAATTAATTCAGTGGGCAACTGTGACCACGTTGAATTGGAATAATGGAAGATAGAAAGGTTGTTTTCATTCGTTATGTTCAATTCTGAATCGAAGTATGCTACCTCCATATTCACTTTATCATATGATAAATTTACGGCGTCTATCCTGAAGAATTTAATCGGGCTTCCGGGTAATGAAGCAATGGAGCTATTTTTACTATCCAGCTCAAGGACGATTTTTGTGCCCACGGGTCCTGTGAAGGAAACTGATATCGGCGCTAAATCTTTATCTGCATGGTCATGGGAGGTGTTGTTCTCGATTTTGGGTGTGTTATTATGGTTATGGAAAGAGGAATTATCAGAATGAGATGAAACTGCAAATAGAGATAAAGAATCGGTTGTTGCCTCCAGAGTATTTCCTTCCTTGTCCACTTTTGTGGGCAGCATGACCCATATTGAATTATTGTGTTCATGCCGGAAAATCATGAGTTTTCCTTCATCAGTATCTTTTAACTCCATTTCCGAATATGATATATTAACGGTGATGTTTTCGAAAGAAATGTTCTGTGCATCTGCCTTAAAAAACCTGACCGGGAAACCAGGTGGTTCTGAAGCCACAGGATTTTTTGTTCCGAAGTCCTCGATATTAACTTTTATTTGTTCCGCAATGTCTTTTATCAGGAAGGCTACGGACAGATTCGCATCCGGATGAAGGTGCAAGGAAGAATTTGCAGTCGTATTCGGGTGAATGTGGCCGGCTGATGAATTTGTGCTGTTATCCGAAGCATTATAATCTTGAGAATTGCCGTCTGTGGCATATGCCAGAGATGAGAAGAATGTCAGAACAAATATTATGACAACAGCCAAATAATAACGATTAACATATTGATTGCTGCTGCCATTTCTAATTTGCATCCTGTTTTTCAAAACGAGCATAATCTATACCATGATCATGTTAATAATTTTGTATATGGACTTTGGTTTTTAATACAGTTGTGCTTTATAAAGCCAAGATAAATATACATAATATATTAATTTTCTAAAGCGCAAAGTATTTAGAAATGTTTGGTAATACTATGCGAAAAGCTTGATTTATCCTCAGTTCATATCCTCTTAAGCAATTACTACTGCCAATTCTTCAATCTTAGCAATATGGATACAATCAAAATGGAAAAAACAAATGCCAGTATTGGAACTATCCATGTTTCAGGCAGGGTAAAGGGTATGTGGGTGTTTATTCCCCATTTATGCAAAAAGAGATCAAGCAGGCTTTCTTTCCCGGCTACATGTCCTCCCATTGAACCAGTCAGCGTTATGCTTAAAAATCCTCCCAGAGCCATCGAAACATACAAAGATTTCAGCTTCAGGCTCTTCCATAAATCTACTCCATACTTCCATCTTATAAGCAGGAATATCATCCAGAATATTATTGCGAATCCTGTGAAAATTATCTTATTCAGGACTAAAGGGGAAGCAAACAAAGCCTCCCCTGGCCAGGTCGAGGTGACCCCGGTTACAGCACTGAGTATAAGGAACAACAACCCGGCCAGTGCTGAAACATAGGCGGTCTGCTCAAGAACCCCGGTTATTTTTGGGAATTTTCCCAGTTTATCTATAATTATTATAAGTGAAATAGAAATGAATGCCAGGACAAGCATCCCGGTATGCATCTCGGCCGAAATTGTGTGTAAATGACTCATTTACTTCCTCCTATTTTCCGGAATGATAAGCAAAGCAGCTGCTATACCTGCAATTGAGATAACTCCGGTAATCATGGTAAGGAAGGATTGATACCGATCCTTTCCGGTTGGGATGGAATCAGTTGCCGGGTTTTGGGTTTTTAAGACGCTATCTTCCTTTCCTGGATTATCTGCATCATTCTTCCCTTTGCCTGAAAAGAAGTTTATATATGCTATTGATTTTGCCGGATGATAGCTGGTCAGGTCATCTGTATCTGAATATGCTAACTGGACTTTATACTCATTATCTGTCAAAGCCCTGTCAAAACTATCTTCAGTATTTAGTTTCCTTCTAAACTCGATAACCATACCCTTATCGCTCTCGGAACCTGCAGATTCCAGAATATCATTTTTTCCACCAAGAGCGGTATCAGGAGCATGATTTACAGCTGAATTGGCAAAATTATCCTGGATAAACAATTTGCCATCTTTCATATAACCCAGAATTATATCCGCTCCTTGCATCAGAGAGCCTGTGGGAGCTATGCCGATGCCCATCCATCCTTTAGCATGGCTTCTCATTGCCATGTATATATTTTCCTCATTCAGCGTCCAGTAAATATCCATATTTATTTTAGTATCCCTGTAATGATTTTGATATTCATCGTCCTGAATTTGTCCATCTATTTCAGGAATAAACTCGTAGAAAGCTGAGCTAACGCTGACGAAAGATAATAGAAATAACATTGCTGTGATGCCCCTCAAATATATAATTTTTGATTTCTTACATCGAAGAGATTGTATTATTTCGTCAAAAGTGCTTTTTCTCATAGCTATTCTTCAGCTATTGCACGTCTTGCTTTTGTTATGGCATCCTGTGCATTCAGTCCTTTTGCTATAAACTCGTCTCTTTTTTTACAAATATACATTAGTATGTTAAAAGTATCCATGATTTCGACTCTGCGTTTTAAAATTATGTACCGTTTATTTTTTCCGAACGCGGACTTATTCACCTCTTGATCTTTAACATGTTAATAGTATATGCTTATCCCTTAATCTGTTTTTGCTTTAAAAAACCAAACGACATATACTGGTTTTTGATTTTTTTGAAACAAAACGAGGTATTAATTTATATAAATTTAAAGCCCATATTTCGCTCTTCATAAAATTGATTTCACATTATTTCAAAATTCCTGATTTAAAGATGATTTGACGCCAAAAATATTTATCCCGTTGATCCTGGGGGCAAATTTCTAATCTTCCATAAGTATCCTAAATCAGGATTATGCCCCGAAAAGTAAAAGATAATATGGTCTTATTAAACCTAAGAAGATAGGATTTCATTCGCTAGTTTCTGAGATTTGTCTTCTCCCAATATCAATTTTCCAGATATCTTGCACCATTTAGCCAAATCAGTTTTATCTGTCGGTTCCAGTAGTTCAGGATTTTTATTCAGGTGGGCGGAAATTTGTCTATCCAGAAACATTTTCCCACCACCTGAGAGATATTTTTCACAAAGTCCGCATATTTTATCATAATATAATGTCATTTTTTTGCCTCATATAGAATTATGTTGATATCAACATTTTTCTCCACTTATAAAAGCTCACACCCATTGAAACCATAGCCAAGCTATTCAGTATTAGATTATATAATTCAGCGTCAGCTTCGCTAAAATTAGAGAGATGTGGGAGATATCTTATAACCGCAGAGACAATAAAAATACCCATAGCAATTGGGATGAATATAAAGACATCTTTTTGGCCAGTAGCCTCAATGACATCTATTACAAATTTTGCTACGATAATTGCTATAATCACCTGAGCAATATGAAAATAAAGAATTAAACTGCTTTCGTCTTCAGTTCCGTCAGTAGACATGCCCTGTGCGTAAACTGAACCAATTAAAAACATCAAAATCACCATAACTGTTAAACCAGAGATATAATATTTTAATTTATGCACCTTAATCACCACAATTATCATTATGATAATTGTATTTATATGTATCGTTAGATTAGGCTCTGGGACGACAAAAATATTTATCCCGTTGATACTGTAAATCCTGCTATCAAATTTATTTCGCATATGTGCGAAATGCAGGCTAAGGTCTTACCCATCAAAAATTTTAATGATTGCCCCGAAATAAACAGGCATATCCGGGGCATCAGGCCAGAATGGATTTATGGACATAAAAAAGCCAAGGTCTATTCCCACCATCCCATTGGCGGGATTTTCCTTGAATAATCACCTCTTGTATTGTTTTCTTCACCTCTGCTATTGACTTCTGTATCATTATTTTCTCTTACTTCTCGCACGAACTGATGCTTCATAATCTTCCTCTGTGCGCCGAAAAGTCCTGAAACATTTCCGGTTGTATTTGAAACTGAATCCTCAACTGCCCGGATTTTTTCCCTGTACCGCTCAATCGCCATATTGGCGTAATCCTTATTATTGCTTCTCAATTCGGTTTTTGCCTCCGCCAGCCGCGATCTTGCATAATTGTGCCATGCCAATATTTACTGTAAAAGCAATTGATAACAGGATTATTCCTGACATTATGCATTTCCCTTGATCAGAGATAACTTTTAAAGACGGAGAGTGGGGGGTGGTTGGGATTATTAAAACAGATTCTTTGGTCCCATCTCTGCTTTCGTCAAAAGTTTCGCTCATATTCATAAATCTAATTCACCTTTTAAGTATTCCTAAATCCAAAGGATTCGGCTTTCGGGCGCTTTTGAAGGGTTCACTCTGGCACAAACTCTGAACCCGGATACATGTTAATTGTAGGTGTTATCCCTTAATCAGTTTTTGCTTTAAAAAACCAAAACATATTTATCAATCTTTTTACTTTTTACAATTTGGCTGAAACTTCATTTGCAGCTGCTGGAACTAGCGATGCCAGGGCTTGGAGGAAAAATATAGAGTATATTTTTAACCGAGCCCCCGGATATTACCATGGATACCTCTATATCTTTGCTCTCTTCATCAGAAGGGCATTGGCAACCACGCTTATAGAGCTTGCAGACATGGTAATAGCGGCAAATTCAGGTTTTAAAATTATTCCGTAGGGAACAAGTATGCCAGCAGCTATCGGGATTGCCACGACGTTATAACCTGTTGCCCAAACCAGATTTTCATTCATTTTGCGCATGGTCTTATCGCTCAGCCTGATAAGCCTGGAGACATCCCCGGGATCGTTCCTGATTAGAACAACATCAGCAGATTCAACTGCAACATCAGTGCCTGCGCCGATAGCTATCCCGACATCTGCCTGAACAAGCGCAGGTGCATCGTTTATGCCATCTCCAACCATCGCAGTTCTCTTTCCCTGATCCTGCAATCCTTTTATAGTACTTGCTTTCTGCTCTGGAAGAACCTCTGCAAAGAAAGTGGTCAAACCCAGCTCTTTAGCTACGTAGGCTGCGGTCTGTTTATTGTCCCCGGTAAGCATAGCTACTTCTAAGCCGAGTTCTTTCAAAGCCTTAACTGCTTCTCTGGATTCATCCCTTATCAAGTCCGCCATGGCAATTAAACCTTGAAGTTTCTTATTCTCCGCCACATAAACGACAGTCTTACCCTGGGACGAAAGTCTTGAAACAGCATCCTGGTATTCTTCAGGTTTTATTCCTAAATCTCGTACGAGATTTGCATTTCCTATGTAAATCTCACTATTGCCGACAATAGCCCTGGCGCCTTTTCCCGGAATAGCCGTAAACTTTTCAGGTTTTATGCTCCGCAATCCCTCTTCCTCAGCTTTTTTAACTATTCCTTTTGCTATAACGTGCTCTGAATTAACCTCTACGGAGGCGGTATTTTCCAGGATATCTTTTTCGCTCCAGTCTCCCAGCTTAATAATATCTGTAACACCGAATTCCCCCTTTGTTAAGGTTCCTGTTTTATCAAACACCACAATATCGATTTTTTTTGCAATCTCCAGCGCTTCAGCGTTCTTTATGAGTATACCTCTATTGGCAGCCATGGTCGTAGATATTGAAGTAACTGCCGGGATAGCTAATCCCAGAGCATGGGGGCAGGCAATAACTATGACCGTGATAGCAAGCGTTAGAGCGAAAAGGCTGCCCGCTCCGATTCCGAACCAGAAAAGGAACGTTCCGCCACCCACAAAGATTGCTACAAGGGTCAGGTAGCTGGCTGCCCTGTCAGCAAGTTTCTGAACCTGGGGCTTGGAAGCCATGGTTTGCTCAACAAGCTTAATAATCTGGGCAATGGCTGTTTCCTCACCCGTCTTTGCCACCCGGACGCGGATAGCGCCTTCAATATTAATAGTTCCTCCTATAACCCTGCTTTCTTTCCTCTTTTCAACTGGCTTTGATTCTCCCGTGATCATAGCTTCATTTATTGAGGTTTCTCCCTCCAGAACTAAGCCATCTATCGGAACCTTCTCACCCGGTCTGATTAGAACAATGTCTCCGACTTTGAGATCTGAAGTAGAAACTTCTACAATTTCACCGTTCCTTATCAGATTAGCTGTAGGCGGGATCAATTTAACAAGCTCTCTTAAGGCTCCTGCCGCGCTTCTCTGAGCTTTCATTTCCATCCAGTGCCCGAAGAGGATAAAAGTGGCAAGAGTGCTTATCTCCCAGTAAAAATCCGGCGCTTCGAAAAAGAAAGTAGAACCTAAACTGTATAGATATCCTGATAGCAATGCAATTGTTACCAGGACGTTCATATCAAGCGTGCGTAATTTAAGTGATTTAACCGATCCTTTATAGAAAACAAAGCCTCCATATAGAATCACCACCGAAGCTGTGATAACGAGCAATATTTTCCAGGCAGGGGATGGCGGCAGTGTATATCCGGCCCAGCCCTGGATAGAGGGTGAGAGTATCAGAACAGGAACCGTGAAGATTGCAGCAACAATAAAGTGCCTCTTTATCTCAGCCTCCATCATCGCGTGGTGATCATGCGGGGCTGGCTTCTTCATCTTCGCTGCTTCATGCTCCATATGGGCTTTATCATGAACAGCTTTTTTTTCCTCGCAGCGGATTCCACATTTCTTCAACTCTTCTATTATATCCCCGGAACTGACCATGCCCTTATGGACTTTAACAGTCAGTAAGTTGTTCACGGGATCAAAAGAAGAATCAGTGACGTGCTCAACAGAATTCACCATGTCCTCTACCTTACAGGAACATTCAGGGCGTATGTAATCGCGAACCTCCAGCCTTATTGTTTCGTATTGATTTTCCATCAAAAACCCCTTGCAGAAAGCATTGGCATAAATGCACTGCCATACAAACATAGGGCTTCTTTTTACGATATACTTTTCCTTTTGATTATTTGCATTTACTGCAATATATAATAAAAATAGTAAAAGGATGATTATCCAAATCTTGGCACAACACTCTTCTCCCAGCCATAGAAGTCGGCTTAAAAAGCTTTATATGGGGAATGAAGAAATATATAATAGGAGGAGTGAATTAGTGAATGGAAAGCGATAAGAAGAAAAATACGAAAGTTGTAGAAGAGACTGTGGAAACCCTCAGAAACAATCTCAAATTTTTAAAAGTATTTGAAAAAACGCATATCGAAAAGCTTGAGCCGCCATGGATAACAAAAAACAGCATAATAATGGATTTAAACACGTTGAAACTCAGGGATTTCTCCAGAGGAGACAGCGGTATCCCCATGCTAATCATACCCCCTTATGCTGGCCATACTTCCACAATAGTTGATTTTAACACTAAACAGAGCCTTATTGAGCTGCTCCTGGAGAATGGGATAAAGAGTGTATACTCGATAGACTGGAAGAGCGCAACCCGGGAGATGAAATATTGCAACATAGATACCTATCTGAGCGAGCTAAATATATGCGTAGACGAATTAGGCGGGCGGGTCAATCTTGCGGGAATGTGCCAGGGCGGGTGGCTGGGCACCATGTATGCTGCAAGGTTTCCGGGCAAAGTAAATACTCTTGTTCTTGGAGGAGCTCCTATAGATACTGATGTCGGGGATGGGACCATTATGAAATATGCTCACATGTTACCTCTGGAATTTTTTCATGGACTTGTATCGATAGGAGGAGGCGTTCTGAAAGGCGATTTCATGCTTGGCGGCTTTAAAAGCCTTCACCCCGATGACCAGTATTTCAACAAATACGTGGCGCTCTACAAGCATATCAATAACCTGGAACACGTTAAGAGGTTTGAAATCTTTGAGAGATGGTATGAGTATACCATTGACCTTCCTGGGAAATTGTACATTCAGATTGTAAAAGAGCTCTTCAAAGAAAACAAATTTTTTAAAGGGGAGTTTGTTGGGCTCGGAAAGAAACTGGATCTTGGCAATATAAAGTGCCCTGTATACATGTTAGCCGGGGAGAGGGATGACATAACCCCTAAAGAACAGGTATTCAATGCCGGGGAGCGGCTTGGAACCGATAAGAGCGAAATTGTAAAGGACATAGCTAACGGCGGTCATATTGGACTGTTCATGGGTTCAATACCCCTCAGGGATAACTGGCCGAAGATTATTGAATGGATAAATGTACATTCAGCCGGATAAGTTATGTCCGTGCAGAAAATTGTATTTTAAAGGAGTTAAATCCTTTTTAACATATCTTTTCCACAGACCTTGCACGAAGGGCATAACCAGTCATCCGGTATATCTTCAAAAGCAGTTCCGGGCCTGATTTCAGGAGGCTCACCTTTATCCGTATCATAGATATAGTTACAGATACTACACTGATATTTTGCCATTTATCCACCTCTTTTAAGGAAGCGCTTAATTAATAACATAACTCCCTGTAGCTAGTTTGTATTTAATTAATCAAAAAGCTATCGTATAAGGTTAAACGAACATCAGAGGGATTTCATATTATCTTCTCCGCAACCATATTTTGAACGGGGGTGCTTATAAGTGAACACTCTCTGGCAACATTTTGATATAATCTATCAGTTCACGGTAAATCTCATGCCTCGGACCCACAATTATCACGTGAGCCGGAGGATGAATTTTCTTCAATCTTCCGATGGCGGCACTGGCCGAATCCACCAGCGGCACAATAGCTGCAGCCACACACCCGCCTTTTATTGGAACTTTCATTACATTTACGAGTATGTTGTCTGCAAACCCTGGTTCAAGCTTTTTTGGTACTTTGGCGTATGATATATGACCATACTTCACAAGGTCACGAAGCGCTGTTCTTAATTTAGAACTGTCATTCGCTCTAATTACTGCCAGTGATTTCATTTTTTCTACCTTATACCCTAAAGGTGCTTCTTTCATTAAGCTGATTTTGGTTTAAATTGATAAAAAATATAATGGTTTAATTTTATTTTCTAATAAATTCGATATTTCGGCAATGCGGGGAAAGGGAGATATGCGCTTCAGGCCTCAGCTTGCCGATTAGACGGTATTTATTCAACACAGCGAAGCAACCGTAAAACTTATTAGTAAGGAAAAACCTATAATACTTAGGAGTTCAGGTTTGTGTTGGTTCAGGGGAATTTGTAGTACTTCACGACTCAATTTTCATGACAATTAATTCAATGCCAGCATAAAAAAGTTAATATAAATCGATAAGGGAGGAAAAAGATCATGAGGAAGATAATTCCGGGAAGAATAGATATTTTGATTGGGATAGGAATAATAGGGATATTACTGCTTGCGCTGGCAGGAACCGGAAGCGCGCATAGTGTTTATGGATCGGTGGTCGGGAGTAATTGTGCTGCTTGCCACAGTGGAATCCCGGCATTGAACGCAAACGGTATTCTCTTTAAAGAAAATCACAAATTTAATGGTCTGACAGAGCCGCTAACATCAACTGCCAGCTGTACTTACTGCCATACAAATTTAGCAACCGGTTTTCTTCCGTTTACGTCTAATGGTTCTTTTTATAACAGTACGCACAGGTACAATGATACCACGCTGGCTTCAGCAAGGCTTGCACCACCAGCCTCCTGTTATAGTTGTCATGTGAATGTCAGTGCTGGTAATTTCGCTCTTATCTCTGGCGTTCCTGCAACGTACCTGAAATCGACAACCTGTGAAAACTGCCACAAAAGCAAGTATGACAACTGGCGCGGCACAATGCACCGTGTAATGCTGACAGATAACAGCACTGCCCAGGGCATGGGCCTCCCAACACCGCCGAATTTAACCTGGACGGATATGTCCTATGTGATAGTGGGAAAACAGGAACTGAGATACCTGAACGAATCCGGATACTTGTTCAAGAGGTTCTTTGCTGAAAACGGGACATCTGCTGATTATGGCCCCAGCCAGTATACATGCGGGCGTTGCCATACAACAGGATATAATGCAAGCAATGGTAACCAGAGCGGCCTTCCGGGTATAGTGGGGACATGGAGTGAGCCTGGTATCGCATGCGAGAGATGCCACGGCCCTGCAGGCGACGGACATCAGGTAAAAGCGGATGTATCAGAACAGTTATGCCTGGAATGCCATAACGGTTCAACAAGGCAGGGACTATTCCTGTCAAGTGCTCATTCCCCGCCGCTTAAAGCGCCTGCAACATGCCTCAGATGCCATTCTCCGTTCGATTATGCAAGGAATAACACTGTAACAAGTGATACGGCAATAAATGTAGTGTGCGCAAATTGCCATAATTCCCATGATACAAGTGATAACAAGTATAGAGAGCTATTCTCGCCCGGAGGTTTCAATCAAACCTCATACGCTGATATGAAGGATGCAAAAAACAGCCTATTTAATTCAACTGCCAGCAGGCTTCTTATTACAGGCGGCCCAACAGGTACTCTGACCGGAGAAAAAGATGTCTATGATACTCTCATGACGCCAGCATCGATACCTACTGACAGGATTGATGACAGCTACCCCGGACCAATAGAAGTGACAGGCCCTGTCTCAGAAGTGCTCTGCTCAAATTGCCACTATGAACATGGATTGTCTCATATAGCTGAAGTGAACCTGACACATGCGAGGTTAAATTATCCGGGATTAGGACTTCCGCCTGCCACATGCACCGACTGCCACATGTCAGGTACCCAAAAGAACCACTCCTTTAATGTGAAAGATGAAGTGAACTTCCCGTCAAAGACATGTTCGCGCGGCACACAATGCCATGTAACAAGTGATCAGAATTTGAACCATAGTATTTTTTCACTGGTACCTGAGGTAAATGAATGGAGGCAAAGCTTACACAATGAAAAAGCGAATGGTGGTTTTTACCTCAACAGCACCGGTGTTCCGAGGGAAAGGGAAAGCTCTTGCAGCAAATGCCATTCACCGT
This sequence comes from Candidatus Methanoperedens sp., assembly GCA_012026795.1. Taxonomy (NCBI): domain Archaea; kingdom Methanobacteriati; phylum Methanobacteriota; class Methanomicrobia; order Methanosarcinales; family Candidatus Methanoperedentaceae; genus Candidatus Methanoperedens; species Candidatus Methanoperedens sp. The sequence continues at coordinate 29,409 of VEPM01000027.1, read as the reverse complement.
CCAACTGGAACCCGTTAAATGAAAGAGCAATCGTATCTGCGGATGATTTTAATGGTATTACATGTGCGGTTTGCCATAATATCCACGATATGGGCGACTGGCTTAAAAAGACCGGAAAGCCCTATGCATGGTATAACAGGGATGCGATCCCGGTATTTAACACAACTGGTGACCTGACCAGATACAAAGCTAACTATTCGGTAATGGAAAATACAACAGAGCTATGCGGCAACTGCCATTCGAATGATAGTCCCAGAATTTTCAGGGAAGGACCAGGCTGGAATAATACAAATGATACAACGCCAATACGACCTCACGGCCTGCCTGCAAAGGATATATTTGCCGGCTCATGGAAGCAGACAAACCTGGGATTTGAATGCATTTCCTGTCACATGGCAACAAAGGTAACCGACCCGACGAATATGACCGAGATGGTGCTGCCTGATAGCCAGAAGGTGAAAGGTCATTCTTTCAAGGTAAATGTTGATTTACTCCAGAGCAACACAACTTGCGCAGGATGCCATACAACCGGGTCCCAGCCTGGCAATTTAAGTGATACTATCGAGAAAATACAGGCAGATACCCGTGCAAAGTGGAATGTCACAAATACGACGGTAACGGATGCATTGGGTACAATTAATGCCTTTGCAGGTGAGAAGAACCAGAGCCGTAATATGATCGCCGATGCGTACTGGAAGCTACAAATGGTCTCATCGGAAGGAAGCTGGGGTGTGCATAATCCAGTGAAAGTAAACAATATGCTCAATGAATCCTCAAATGAGGCAAATGCTGCCGTACAAGCTCTGGGTCCAGGAAATCAAACCGGAAATCAAACTTTCACCGCTAACCTATCAGGCAGTGAGGAAGTACCGCCAGTTATCACAGAGGCACGGGGCCAGGCCACATTTATTCTGGACAATGACACTGTGCACTTTACTCTGGCCGTATCCAACATAACAAATGCCACATTATCACATATCCATCTTGCACCTGTAGGTCAGAATGGCCCGATAGTGGCATTACTTTATCCCGGACCAACGAAAACAGAAAGCTTCGACGGCGTACTTGCGCAGGGCAATATAACGGCAGAAAACCTGACAGGTCCCCTTGCAGGAATGCCTCTTAGCGCTCTGATAGATAATATGACGGCTGGTAATACATATGCCAATGTGCATACTGTTCAGAATCCCGGAGGCGAGATCCGGGGTCAGATAAAAACAGCAGTATCAGTGACCCCGACATTCAGCATCTCAGGATTCAAGCTCGATAACAACGGAACGGGCCTTGCGAACTGGAACATCACCCTGACAAAACCAGATAACACGGTCATGGACAATGTAACCGATGCCAGCGGCATGTACCAGTTCATGAATCTGTCAAACGGCACTTATACTATCAATGAACAGATGCATCCAGGATGGACAAACGTGTCTGCGATGCCTGTGCAAGTAACTATAAACGGCGCAGATGTGATGAACCAGAACATCACTAACAGGCAGGTGCAGCCAGGGGAGACATTCAAGATTTCAGGCTTCAAGCTCGATAACAACGGAACTGGTCTTGCGAACTGGAATATCACCCTGACAAAACCAGATAACACGGTCATGGACAATGTAACCGATGCCAGCGGCATGTACCAGTTCATGAATTTGCCCGGCGGCACATATACAGTTGCAGAACAGATGCAGCCGGGATGGACAAACGTATCTGCGATGTCCATTCAAGTCACCATCGCAGGTTCGGACATGATGAACCAGAATTTCACAAATACAATAATAATTCAGCAACCAAATGTAACCTCCTTCGAGTTAACACCCGATAGAACTGCTGCACTGAGCGGAGGCACCATAACCATAACAGTAAAGGCTCTAAATGTTAATACAACAGATACGAGCTTTAATGGAATGGCGAGTATAACTGTTAATGCAAGCAAGAATGCAAGCGCTGTAATCTATCCGCCAAATGTAACATTCAGCAATGGAGTAGCTACCCTGCCAGTGAGTTCAAATATAGCCCAGTTCGTAACCGTTACGGCAACAAACGGCAAAACAACAGGCAGCACAGATATCGCATTTGCAGACATGGTATTTGACCTGGATCCGGGCTGGAATTTAATATCCATCCCGAATTTCGCAAATCCGGACAGTGTTGACATGATACTGAAGAACGTGAAAAATAATGGACTTGTTGGATATGATCCTGGAAATAAGACCTTCTCCACGCCTGCTGACCTGCAACCCCTGTATGGATACTGGATCAATGTTACTGCATCCAACCAGAGTATCGGATTCATTGCAGATACGAATGTTGGATCCACACCTCCTCCAGGCAGGGACCTCTTTGAAGGCTGGAATCTTATCGGGGTTGTTGCAAGTAAGCAAGAACAGGAGCAAAATAAACAATTGGACGCAGGCCTTCTTTTCCAGCCCCTCCAGATAGGCGGGAAACCACTGTATTCATACCTGGTATCTTATAAGAATCCCCGCAAGACCTACACTGTCGGAGATGATCTGACAGATCGTACACCATTGAACAAGGGACAGGGATACTGGCTCTTTATGAATACATTGACCGATACAAACAAGGACACCTTTGTTTGGGGAGGAAGGGCATGGCTGCCTGGTTCAAGTTAGGAAAGGTAGAGAAAAGAAAGAAAAGGGAATAATCCCTTTTCTAATTTTTTTTGGTGATATGGGGAAGTAAAAGGCCACAATGCCTTCAACTCCCAATCGTGAAGTCATTATTGCCTGCATCATTATTTAATATGTTAATGGTGCTTGTTATCTTCACTCTGTAATCACTTCCTGTAGCCTGTGTAACCGGGATTAGCCATGGATGTGAGCCGTCATTGATGGTGCTTGCTATGATCACCCTGTTAAGGACTCCTGATTTCAGCAGTTCTATCTTCACATACGATCCAGGACTTTCAGTAGAACTCCAGTTGATGATCCTAGTTGTTCCACGTGTCCAGTTTTCTGCGCCATTTGGAGTTACAACAGTGATGGAAGGTACCGGGATAGTGAAGTTGGCATCGCTTGTGTCCGTGTTCGAAACATTGGCTGTGCTTGTGATCCTCACTTTATAGTCATCTCCTGGAGTTTGTGTTGCTGGAATTATCCATGGATGTGAGCCGTCATTGATGGTGCTCGCTATGATCACCCTGTTCAAAACTCCTCCTTTAAGGAGTTCTATCTTCACATACGTTCCGGGACTCTCAGTAGAATTCCATTTTATTATTTGAGTGCTTCCTCGTATCCAGTTCTCCCCTCCGTTGGGAGAAACCACCTTGAATGATGGGGCGGGGATCATGAAATTATCATCGCTCGTGTCATTGTTTGAAGCGTTAATGGCGCTAGTTATCTTCACTTTATAATCGCTCCCCGGCGCCTGTGCTGCTGGAATTAACCAGGGGTGTGAGCCGTCATTCAGGGTTGCTGATATGATCAACTGGTTCGGCTTTCCTGGTCTGAGCAGTTCTATCTTCACATACGATCCGGGACTCTCAGTAGAGTTCCAGGTTATGATTTTAGTTGTTCCCCGTGTCCAGTTCTCTGCGCCATTTGGTGAGACGACATTGATGGATGGGGTCGGAATGGTGAAGTTATTATCGCTGGTGTCGCTATTTGAGATGTTGATTATGCTCGTAATCTTTACTTTATAGTCTTTTCCCGGGACGAGTGTCGCGGGAATAACCCATGGATGTGAACCGTCATTCAAGGTGCTTGCTATGACCACCCTGTTGAGGGTTCCTGCTTTCAGCAGTTCTATCTTAACATACGTTCCGGGACTCTCAGTAGAGTTCCAATTAATGATCTTGGTTGTACCTCGCGTCCAGTTCTCTCCACCATCTGGAGTTACGATAGTGATGGATGGTACAGGGATAGTGAAATTGGCATCGCTTGTGTCGTTGTAAGCCGCATTGGTTGTGCTTGTGATCCTCACTTTATAGTCCGTTCCCGGTGCCAGTGTCGCGGGAATAAGCCACGGATGTGAACCGTCGTTAACGGTGCTCGCTATGATCAGCCTGTTCAAAACCCCTCCTTTAAGGAGCTCTATCTTTACATATGTTCCCGGACTGCCACTTGAATTCCATTTGATTGTTTGAGTTGTCCCTCTTCTCCAGGTTTCTCCTGCGTTCGGGGCAGTGACAGTTATATTTGGGGCCGGGATTGTGAAGTTGTTGTCGCTGGTATCTGTGTATGAGGAATTGGAGGTATTAGTGATCCTTATCTTATAGTCAGTTCCTGGAGTCTGGGTTGCAGGAATTAGCCATGAGTGTGAGCCGTCATTTAGTGTGCTTGCTATGATCACACTATTCAGGACCCCTGCTTTCAATAGTTCTATTTTCACATACGTTCCCGGACTGCCAGTTGATGTCCAGTTGATAATTTGGGTTTTGCCTCTGGTCCAGTTCTCACCGCCATTGGGAGAGATTACGTTGATAGGTAATATTGCGGAGGCATTGATAGTGAAGTTGTTGCTGGTGTCGTTATATGAGCTATTTGTTATGCTAGTAACCATGATTTTATAATCCGTCCCCATCGCTTGGGCCGGGTTAATTAGCCAGGTATAGGAACCAGAACCGCTACTTCCTATTGAAGTACTTGAGTTGATTGTGCGATCAAATATCCCACCCTTCAGGAGTGTGATATTTACAAAGGATCCGGGAGTGCCGCTATAAGTCCAGCGTATCATCTGGGTTGTGCCTATTGTCCAGTTCTCACTGCCGTTAGGAGAAACCACTGTAATTGATGGAGTTGGAGTTATTATTTCAGATGCTGTTCTCATAGTAGCATTAACCCACGTCAGGTTGATATTGCCTGAAGTATCCACCGTATGCGTTCCGAGTTCATACAAAGTATCTGGATTCAGTCCTGTGAAATTGTAGTAGTTCTCCGGCGCCTGGACGCTGGTCTTGAAGCTACCGTTAAGGTAGAGCATGACCTGGGAGAAATCGGGATCAAGGGGATTGGTCCAGGCGAATTTGAGCCAGGTAGTGCCTGCTGCCTGCAAGACCGGGTTACTGATGCTCTGAGGCGGTATGTTATCGGATGTGCTGCCTACTGTGATGAGTTTGGACGCTTCGTTGTTCGAATAATCTATTTCCTGGATTTGCTTATCCGGATTCAGCTTAATAGAGATTGTATGTTGGCCTGAAGTAGATGGCTTCCAATCGAAGCTCATGTTATAGCTGCCTCCAACTGGCAGGTAAAATATCGTCTTATTCATGACAGTATCATTATCCTGGAGTTGAACAAGCACATCACCTGCAACTTGAGTTCCATAATTATGCACTGTGATATTAATAAATCCGGATTCACCCAGAGGTGCATTGGTAGGTGCTATTATTTCCCTCTGGTTTATAACTAAATCCGGATTACCTGTGAATTGATCAACCATTCCAAGTATTTTATTATCGGCATCACTCTGGTTTTTTGCACTGACAGATAGTGTGGCAATTTTGTAGTGTACAATTACTCTCATGTTCGAAGAAACTATATAATGACCGCCATTTAGATGAGTCGTGGAAGTTGTTATAGTGTTAATACCGCTGGAAAGACCTGAACCGAAATTCAAGAGACTTGGATCCATTGAAAACTGGTAGTAACCATTCGGTATCGTGTTCGTTAGACCAACAGTACCCTGTCCATTCAATAGAATATCTACATTATGTGGTTTGTAGCTGTTTTCAGGCCAGGGCAGGGTATAATCTGGTATAATATAAGCCATATCTACATTCGGTGTGCCGTCATTCAAGATACTTGGCACTGTAGGCGGAATATTAAACGTGTTATTTATAACAGGTCTATTTGTGCAATACCAGTCTTTAATCTTTTTTAATATGTTAATCCCAAAAGCAGACCAGTCACCGCCTTCTTCGACAACTCTATTCCAGTCCTCTATGTTAGAGCCAACATTGCCAATAAAATTCAATGGTCCAGCTAATTTTAGAAGGTTTCTAAGGTGCTTATATTCCTTTATTTTTATCAATCGATAATTCTTGTCCCCTATACGCCCTAATAGATCTTTTACGATTCGCTTTGTTTCTATTTTTGATAACGGTTCAATCGTAGTTTCACTTATACCCCCTACAGTTTCGATTGTTTTCTCAATTGCCTCAATTCCTTCACTTGCAGCGATTTCTTTCATGGCATAACCAATGTCAAATGCACCCATTACGGTACCAACACCCGGTATAAATCTACCGATACATTTGGCTATTACTCCGTCTTTGGTGTGAGGTTCGAACGGATTGCCAAGTGCTGACATGTTCGAGTTTGAAGAAGTAAATACTTGCATTTGTGCCTTGAACTGGTTGTCGCTAAAGAAGTTCTCTGTATTGCTGTAAATACTGCGAGGCTCTAAAGTAAACACCTCCTCAAACGAAGACGGATCCTCCATAATAAAAGAAATATTGAATGCTGGTTGAGTATTCAGGTTTACAGGAATATACAATTCCACAAATTCAGGTTCAAATTCCATGAAAGATATTGTTCTTGATTCCCTGTAGATAACATTGCCATTGATAGTGACATTAAGATGCAAATCATCGCTCATTGTTTTGTTCACTGCTATAGCATATGTCAGCAAGATCGTAGTGGAGTTCACAGGTTCTATATTGATCAGCTTGAATAGCTTACTGCCATCCTGTTCTTTAGTAACATGTTTCATCCTTACGAAATCAACATCTGTGCCGTTAGCCTTAAATGGCAACACGGACACGTAATCAGGATTTAAATCAACTACGATTGAGGCATTTTCGGTAAATATAAATGTCTTCTGTATAGAGGTTGCTATTTCAGTCGGATCAGAAATCATTATGAGAGCAGAGTACTCACCCGGATCTATTGAAGATATATTGAAAATTATTTCATCTCCCGAAATTTCACCTGCTGATTCAAAGTCCGTAATTCCTGCGCTGTCTTTAAAGTATATTTCTGCAACAGAATCTGGCTTCAAGCCCGTCTTTTTGGCTTTTATTACAAACGGTGGTGAGTCTAAAGTTAAATTCATGGAGTTGTTTATTTCATAGCTTATGTTAGCTTCTGAAGCATTGGTCCATATCACAGAAAATGGCTGGAAAGACTTGAATGGAATCTCATTTACACTGAAGTTTCTTGTCTCTGTAGTTTTGCCAATACCAGTCAACTCGGCAGAATAGCTGTAATTTCCAGGTGGGCCAAAAATGGTAAATGAAGCCACCCCAAATAGATTACTCGTCCCATAAATTGTTGTAACATTGCTATTACCCGGGTAATCATATCTCAAAATCAATGACACATTTGCACCGCTAACAGGCCTATTAAACTGTTCAACTAAAACACCTACCTTGCCCAATAATGAAACTGTATTGCCAACCACAAAAGGTGCCAGAACGCTTTCTTCTGGCGGATTTGTGTAATTGATTCCATCAGCATCAAACGGTTCCAGGAATTTTATATTTAATGGCGGACTTATCCCAACAAATATCCTCTCGCCTTCAGGTGTGTTAAAATTGGTGGTTTTGTTCACCTCTTCGCCTGCTCCGCTTACGGAAATAGTGGCAGTGAAACCTGTTGTACCAGGAACTAATGCAGGAACAGCCTCAAACTCCATCATGCCTCCTTTTTGCAGGTAACCGTGATTTATGGATGGTTCAAAGAAAACTGAATTCTTATGCTCATCGTCTATGCTTACTTTCAAGTCAGTTATCGTATCCCCGTAATTTGTTATTCTAAACTTCTTTTTTAAAGTAATATTGTCGCTGCTCATCTCATCGATAGAGAAGTTGATATAAGGATGATAAACATTGATGTTTGCAATGGCAAAGTCGTGTATGTATTCTGTAGTATTATCGTCTATGTTGGTGAGATTCAAGCCGAGCTTATAGCTCCCGAGCAAAGCGTCCTGAGCATGCAATGCAAGTGTTTCAGCCATTGACTGGCCAGGGGATAAAGTTATTATTTGATCCTCAGAGCCGCTCCCTACGAAGTTGCCTATCAAGTCATCATAGGGATTGGTAACATGCATTAGTAACCTGTGCGGTTTAGAATCTGTGTTCTTCACCGTAACCTGTACTCGCTGGTCATAGTCCCTGTTTATATTGAAAGAATATATTTTTTGAGTAAATGATATTCCATTATCTATGAAGAAATAATTAATTGCACTCTCTGATGAACCACATGAGGTATTGCTCCTGACATAATACGCATACCATGTATTTCTGGAAAGATTAAATAACCTTACAAAGTGCTGTCGACCATTTGCCCCTGTAATTGCGGTATAATTCGCCTCGTTCTGCGCCCTGTAATAAACTTCAGTGGTTGCATTACCATAAGTATCCCAGGTTATTGCTATATCCGTGGAACTCAGTCTACTTCGATTCACTGGCAAAAGGTTATTGATTGAATGACCGGAGTCAATTCTGAGCTCTGCCTGATCTGACTCAGTTGCATTTGTGACAACGGAAGAAACATATGCGCTGAAATTTCTTGATGTTTCACTTATGGAGCAAGTTGAAGGCAATGTTATATTGATGTTAACATTACTGATTTCTCCAGGGTTAAGATTAACATTCGTTCTTTCGAGAGTATACCAGGTGTCATTTAGTCCAGAAATACTTATGTTGTAATTGCTTGCTGCAGAACCATAGTTGTTTATTGTAATTGTGGATTTTTTGCTGCTTCCAAGACCAATTGTATTAATATCTGGTGAAATATATACGTTGAAGAGTTCAAGTAGTTGCCCATTAAGGATTGTACCTACTCCATGGTTGTCAGTAATGCTGCATCCGATACAGTTTGATAAATTCACAAAGAACGTTTCGTCTGGCTCTATTGTAGTGTCACTATTCACCATTATAGTAACATTCTTTGTTGTTTCTCCGGCTGCAAAGGTTATTGTTCCGGAGTTTGATGTATAGTCTGACGGTGCAATTGCAGTTCCATTTGCTGTTGAAAAGTTTACAGATGAGACACCTGTTGTATTACCTGATCTTGTTACCGTAAAGACAAAGTTTCTTGTACCAGAATTGGGTTCTGTCAACGTTATATCGTTTATTGAGATGCCGGGCAACAGGGTAGCTGAAATGGGCTGCCAGCTCAGCTCCCGATCCGAAGCAGTATTATTAGTCACCCTTATCTGCTCACTGCCGTCAGGATTCATTATATAAATCTCATAGTTGCCATCCCTAGAAGTTGCAAATGCAATCTTTGTTCCATCTGGTGAGAAAGCTGGATCTGCATCAGCACTGGGTGATTGGGACAGGTCTGTCGGGGCTGTACCCGTACATTCCTGGCATGTATATGCATTCGTGATATAGATATCAGCAACCCAAGTTCCGGAATTTCTAACAAATGCAATTTTTGTTCCATCAGGTGACCATGCCGGGTTCCCATCAGAAGCAGTGTTATTTGTCCTCCTTTGCGGATTGCTGCCATCTGCATTCATTACATAAATCTCATAGTTGCCGTCCTTATTAGTTATAAATGCAATTCTGGTTCCGTCTGGTGACCATGTTGGGTTCACATCGTCAACAGTGTTATTGGTTAGCCTTTGCTGATTGCTGCCATTTGCATTCATGACATATACCTCATATCCGACCCAGGAGCCAGTATCTCTGTTGGTTGCAAAAGCAATCCTTGTTCCATCTGGTGACCATGTCGGGTTTATGTCGCTAGAAGTGCTGGAAGTCAGTCTTTGCTGGTTGCTGCCATCTGCATTCATTACATAAATCTCATTGTTTCCATCCCTATTACTTACGAATGCAATCCTGGTTCCATCAGATGACCAGGCAGGATTCACATCACTGGCGGTGTTATTGGTCAGCCTTGTCTGTCCGGTACCGTCCGCATTCATTGAATATATCTCATCATTACCATCCCTGTTGCTCACAAAAGCAATCTTGCCATTGGAAACAGCTGTTACTATTGGGGTTGCGACTGCAATAGTCATCAAAGTAAGCAAAAAAATTGCTAAGAATGTTTTTATTGAAATATGTTTTTTCATAATATTTAACTCCATTATTTATATTGATTATTGTTTTTAATAATTGGCAGAGCCGTTATCCCGACCGCGATCCTGAGGGCCCTCCCTCCGCAAAAGTTTTTCAAAACCATTTTTTCACCATATCCCGTAGAGATACCACTCACACACAAGATTTTTGAGCAGAATCCTATCTAAATTGTGATTAAGCTGTGGCACTATAAATAAATGGCGGATCGCCCAATCTAAACCCCAGGCACCACATAAATCCCTTTCGCGGTTTTAACAATATTGATCTCACTCCCCGGCTCTGCTCAGGAATTCCGGCCTTTTGATTGTGACCGATTCATAAGTTTCAGGGTCCATGACCTGTATCGTTCGTCCCTTATACAAGATCAACAGGCAGAAGAGGAAGAAAAGTTGCGACAAGAATAGTTTAAAGATGGATGTAAGATATAAGTATTAACTTACAAATATAATGATGTGAAACTGAATGATATCAAGAAATAGATATGAGAATATCATATTAAACGAAATTCAGGGGCTTTCTGACCGAGAATTATCTAAGATCGTAAAAACTATTCATTTCATGAAGAAAGAGATTATTGGGGAAAAACAAGGGAATGTGGTAGATATCCTTAAATTTGCCGGAATATGGAAAAAAATGTCACGGACGGAGTTAGATATTTTTTCTGAAATCGTGAAAGAGCGTGAAAAATTCAGTGAAGGAAGGGCTGTTATTGAATAGTTTTACTCTGGATACTGATATCGTAATTGAAATACTCAGGGGAAACGAGTCTTGAAAAATCTCACGGCACCACAAAAATCCCCTTCGCCGTTTTAACGACATTGATCTCATTCCCCGGCTCTACGCTCAGGAATTCCGGCCTTTTGATGGTAACCGACTCATAAGTTTCAGGGTCCATGACCTGTATCGTGCTTCCCTCATCCGCGACCAGTACCGCGGGAACTGCATCCAGTCTCCTGCTTAATTTCTTTACATCTATCAGGTCATTGAAATTTTCCATGAACCTTTTTCCGGTTTCAAGATCGAGACCGCTTACATGCTTTCCGCAGTTCTGGATTTCAATGACTTTATCCCCAACGCTTATAATATCCCCTTTGACGAATTCAGGGAGCCGAAGAGCAAACGTGATCCGGTAAAGGTCTACGCCGTTCTTCTGTCCCACAAGCTTGGGAAATTCCTGGAATTTTCCCCCGAAAACATCAATGATCGCCCTGCAAACTTGCTTTCCAAGCTTCATTGAGCCCACATAAAGATCAATACCCTCTTCAAGATCAAGGGTTTGTGAAATAAACGCAAGCCGATCGCCCTTTTCCCGTGAGCGTTCTGCAACATCTTTCGCGATCTGCGTGCATTTTTTAAGTTCTTCACTCGTGGGGAGGCGTTTATCCGCACGTATCTGGACAATCCCCTCAAAATAACCCCCGGATATCCTGCTGCACGTATCGCAGGTCTCCCAGCTGATCCTCATTTCAGTATCAAGCGAAGATTCAATCGGTGCATCCTTGATTTTAGCGCTGGAATCTACATGGATGCTGTATCTTGAATAATCAAGGGACTTCGGGGTTATTGTCAATTTCAGGTCATCAGCTTCGTTATCAATTTCTAGCGACTCGTTTACACATTCACGGACCGTCTTTTCCTCATCTTCCCCTGATGACCACCGACCTTTCTTGAACACCGAGCCGCAAGTCCGGCAGATTCGCGAATAAAGGACTGCGGGACACTCTATCAGGGTCCTGTTTCCCGTGAAGCACTCAAGGCATATGTTTTCAAAAAAAACATCCGTATCTTTACCGCATTTCGGACAGAATAAAGTGACCATTATATTTTTCCTAAAGTACTTCTTGTCGCAGCGCTTACGCTGCTTTTTGAATTGTGTGCGGGTTTCCAGCCCAGCTCCTGCAATTTTTCGATGGAAAGAAGCATTTTTGGCACATCGCCTTTCCAGCCGCGCTTCCCGCCAGTATATGTGAATTTGACATCTTTTAATCCCATTTCTTTAACGATCAACTCGCCGATTTCGGTTGAATTTATTGTATCATTTGAACCGATGTTGAATATATTTGCCATATCATGGCTGTTCTCAACTGCAAATAAAATAGCATCCACACAATCAGAAACATGGATATAAGATTTTCTCTGCTGCCCGTCCCCAAGTATCTCAAGAGTTTCAGGATTTTTCCTTAGCTTATTAATAAAATCTATAATTATCCCGTGTGTTCCCCTCTCACCCACGATATTTGCAAAACGGAATATCCAGGATCTCATATCAAATGTATGGCAATATGAGGTGATGAGCGCTTCACAGGCAAGTTTTGAGGCGCCGTATAATGATATCGGGACAAGCGGCCCGTAATTTTCAGGTGTGGGTATAATTGACGCCTCGCCATATACTGTGGATGTTGATGTAAAAACAATATTTTGCTGCCTGTTAATCCTCATCGCTTCAAGCAGGTTATAGGTAACGATTATGTTCTGCTCCAGATGTACTTTTGTGTTATCAGCACCGAGCCTGACGTCGGGATTTGCTGCGAGGTGATAAATGAAATCCGCACCTTTGATGGCATGTGTTAGTTCTTCATGATCAAGCATATCAAGTTTAACTAATTTGAAATTCTTATCAGGAATATGATGTTCAAGAAACTCCATTTTCCCTGAACTCAGATTATCAATAACTGTGACTTCATTCCCGCCTGTTAGTAATTTATCGGCTACATGGCTTCCGATAAAACCCGCTCCCCCTGTTACTATTATTTTTTGCATTATGTTATGACCTCAGTGATGTGCTAAAGTTGGGGATGCGGAGGATGGGATTTGAACCCACGAATTCCTTCGAAACCAGCCCCTCAAGCTGGCGCCTTTGACCTGTCTGGGCAACCTCCGCAAATGAATGCTTTGAAAGCATTATTGAATATTTATAGATAAAAGAGATCGTATTCTCTTTTATCAGAGGGCATCAATTATTTCACTTAATTGTTCGGCTCTCTTCTTAATACTACCTGCCGCTTCAAGAGCGATTTCTTTAGCGGTCAGGGCGCCTGTTGTTTCAAATGTCATAACAAAGGAGTCGGGTTTACTTGTTACTTCAATTGAATCCATGTCGCATTTTTCTTCGCATAACATGCACATGGAACATTCAATTACATTAACGACCTTGACTTTGTCACCGTCCATTTTCAGGATACTGCGCGGACAGACTTCAACGCAGTTTCCACAATAATCGCATTCTCCGATTGTCACAACGGGCATATTTTTAAATCCTGCCGCGACTCCGGCCTGCCATTTACTGTGTTTCCTGCCTGTTCCAAGCCTCGCTATTGCTTCTACTACGATTTTGTGCTTATCTTTGAGTTCCACAATTGGTATGGTTTTATCAGATGGCTCTACCTGCGGATCAGCAGAAACCAGGTCACCTGAATATACGACTTTCGGGCCTTCTGCACTAAGGGTCAATGATAATTTACATAAAGGGCAACCTGCGCCTTTGCAGTTGCACTCTTCAGGAAGCACATAGGATTTGTTATCTGTTTTTAACGGGATCAATCCTAATCTTAATGCAAACTGTTCATCAAACAATACAGAAGTATTCTCATAGATATTAACATCATCAATAGCCATTACCGGAACTTCTGCAAGGATGCTTCTTCTTAAAGCATTTGCAAATGATGCAGAAACATCGGATAGAACGAACCTTGCCTTGCGCTCTGATAATTCGATTATGTCAATATCCATTTACACACGCCTGCCCTTCTTAGGTTTTGTGCCGTCATGAGGTATCGGGGTAACATCCTCGATCCTGCCGATTTTTATTCCGGCACGTGCAAATGCCCTGATGGCAGCCTGCGCTCCTCCTCCGGGACTTCTCTGCATGTTGCCGCCTGGCGCTCTTACTTTTATGTGAATACCCATTATTCCTTTGTCTCTTATCTTATCAGCAATCTGGTTAGCCATCTGCATGGCAGTGTAAGGGGAACTCTCTTCCCTTGCAGCCTTTGTAACCATACCGCCGCTTGTTTTTGCTATCGTTTCAGCCCCTGTTAAATCAGTAATTGTTATCAGGGTATTGTTGAACGAGGAATATATATGAGCTACAGCCCATTTCTCAGTTGCCATTATTTAGCCTCCCTCACGGGGACATTTTTTGTTTCTTCCGGTTTTGTTGTTTCCTGGACAATATTCTTTACTACCTGTCCGGGTCTTGCCGGATGGGATTCCTTCGATAATTCAGAACCTGTATAATAACCCAGTGATAATTCTTCGTCAGCCGGAACAAGATAACCAGGTACGGTGATCTTTCTTCCTGCAACGGAAATGTGTCCATGTACAATAAATTGCCTTGCCTGTTTAGGTGTATTGGCAAGTCCCTGCTTGTGCACCTGGGTCTGAAGTCTCCTCTCAAGGAAATTATTCACATCAAGCGATAAGATATCATCAAATACCGAATCATTCTTTAATAGACCATACCTTTTCAAACGATTGAGAATATTGTCTCCATCTGTCTTCACATGCCCTTTAAGTTCTCCTTTTATACTTTCCGCAAGCAATTTCCTGGCGAGTTCCCTGTATTTCTTAAGTTCGCTGTGGGCTTTCCAGACTTCCCTCTTATTCCTGAGGCCATATCTTTTTACAAGTTCAACCTCCGGTTCGATCCTTGTTGCCTGCCAGGGATGCTTGGGCGTGTTATATGATTTTGTGTTTTTTCCAGGGTAGCCCATTATTTACCAGCTCCTTTTGTCTCCTCTTTCTTTTCAGCTTCTTTAGGTTTTGCCTGGAGAGTTGCGCGCGAGACACCAACTGTTCTTCCTCTTCTGCCTGTTGACCTTGTACGCTGGCCGCGTACTCTCAGGCCGCGCTCATGTCTTAATCCTTTATATGAACGCATTTTTTTCATTGTGTTCAAATCTTCATTAAGACCCAATAATACATCTGTCCCGATAAGATGCTTGTCTTCACCTGACATGATCTCGTTTTGTTTATTGACCATCCATGCCGGGAGAATGGATGATATGTTATCTACTGATGATTGTAATCTCTCTGTTTCCGCATCGGAAACATAACCCAGTGTTGCTTTCGGATCAACAGTTGAATTAAGGGTTATAATTTTGGCTACACGCCTGCCTATGCCTTTTATTCCTATCAGTCCATACTGGACGCTTTTTTTACCATCAAGGTCAGTATTTGCAATACGCACAAAATGTTTGATCTCAGGGCCGGTTTCTTTGGCTTTAGGAGCTTCTTTCTTTCCTTCTTTCGGGGCGCCTTTACGATCTTTCTTTTCGTGTTCCTTTCCTTCCCCTTTCCCCTCGTGTTTCTTTTCCTGCTTCTTCTCTTTCTTCGCTTCCTGGGGAGCCGCTTCCTGCTTGGGAGCCTCCTTCTTATGAACTTCTTTCTTGGGTTCTTTTACTTCTTTTGTTTCTTCTTTTTTAGCCATATTTTCCTCCTGTGGCTTTAGCCCCGGAATTATCCGGCGCAGCCCTCGCATTTGGGCAGCCCTAATACTTTTGCATAGCATTTATATCTTATGTATCACTATTGTCAACAAAAATGTGGTCAAATGTTCAAAGTAATCCCGGCGATCGATCTAAAAAATAGAAAATGCGTTTCCCTTGTCCAGGGTATTCCAGGTACGGAAAGAGTATCAATTGACAATCCTTTAGATGTCGCTTTGCGCTGGATAAGGGGTGGCGCTAAAATAATCCACCTCATTGACCTTGACGGTGCCATCAACGGACTCCGTTTAAATAGTTCAATAATTGAATCGATAATCAAATTTTCCAGGATTGAAACGCAGGCAGGCGGCGGGATAAGGTCCAAAAAAGATGCGCAGGGTCTCCTTTCATTGGGCGTGGATAGAATAATCCTCGGTACATCTGCAATAAAGCAACCTTCCCTGGTAAAAGAACTCGCAGACGAATTCGGAAGCAACAGGATCATGGTTGCCCTGGATTCAAAAAACGGCAGGGTCACCACACACGGCTGGGCTGAACAATCCGCTTTCTCAGCAGTTGAGCTTGGCAGGAAATTTGAAGAACTCGGAGCAGGAAGCATACTTTTTACAGATATTAATACGGAAGGGTTATTACAGGGAGTAAACCCTGCGCCCACACAGGAACTTGTGGATGCCCTGGAAATCCCGGTAATAGCATCGGGAGGAATAACCACATTATCCGATATCGAAATAATCAAAGGGACAGGGGCAAAAGGCATCGTTATCGGAGCAGCCCTGTATGTAGGGAATTTCACCCTGGGTGAGGCGCTGGAATTTGATGAAGATTAAGATATTGTCAATTTGTCGGTTGCTAATACTATGATATTAAGTAAATCATATCCAGTAACCTTCTTGATTAGAGCATTCCACTTTTAGCAACCGAAGACTTGACAGAACCAACTAATAACTTTCGATTTTTTCTTTAACATAATGATATAGTGAATCATTCATATTTCGCCCAAAAGGAAACGATAGAATAAACCGCAAAGGTCGCAAAGAACGCAAAGCTTAGCAGCAAATCTTTGCGCCCTTTGCGTTCTTTGCGGTGAGCGTTCAATTAATCTTTGAATTCCTATCGGGTTATTTTACGCTGAATGACTATATGAACAGCGAAGGCCAAAATTAGTCTTTGGCTTTCCACCCAGCGTCGTTTATCTGCACGTTCGCGCCTTATCCCTGATCGCTTGGAGATTCATAATCTCTTCCACGTCGAAAACCGGGGGCAAACTACCATCCACTTTTTTCAATCTAATGACAGTCAGGAAATGCCCCATCCTGCCATGCAGTTCCGCGATCAATACTGCTGCGGCGGGAGCATAGCCTGGCAGATTAATTATATATTCACCATGCTGCAAGCTTTCTGGAGAGATTTTCACGGATGCTATCAAATCGCAAAATTGGGGTCTGAATGGGCGGCTTTCATGTAAACTACTCAGGGCTGGAAGCCCTGAGCGTTTGTTGCTGTTTCGGTTCGCAGTAAAAAACGGTTTGAAGTTTTTCTGAGAATGTGCCCGAAAGATACAGTCACGACAATTGTTATTAGGGATAAGTTTCACAATTTCAAGGGGCCAATTCATCTCCTGCTTGAAAGCAGGAGGGTTCTCTGCCCCTTGACCCACGAACTAACCACGGATCAAAACCCTCCTTGCGTAATTGACGATAAAGATCAAGAACGTAAGTCTCATAATCCTCAGATAAATGACACAGAAAAATCCGCAAAAAGCCAAAATCTCCATTATTTTTTCTCAATAATATATCTTTTTTTACTGCCAATTCTTACTCCGACGAACATTTGTTAGAAATAATCTCAAGATTTCACACATTCTTCTGGATTCGGCAGAATATTTCTATACCTGAAATCTTTGAGATTCATATATCCAATCTTACCATTTACTTCAAGATTCTTGCCAGTTTCAACATCAAGCAATAATTTTAGCTGTTTAAGTCTATAAGTATCCCAGAGAGAGGACGCATTTCCTCTATATTTATCGATATTATTAAGGATATATTTCTCAAAAGTCGATGCTATCCTTTTAATATCTTCATGACTTTTTGGAGATTCTGCCAGTACCCATCCAGAATTGTCAAAAAGAGTCGAGTACCTTTTATCTCTTTCGACTATAAATAGTGCAGGATTGATCTTCACCGAACCTAATCCAATAGGCTTACCCATACCGATCTTGTGTGCACACCCATCAGGAAGTCTTAGTGCAAAAAGTAATGCTCCCAATTCATTTTCGGTCAAATTTTCATACCTTATGCGGAATCTAAAATGTATGTTAGGTTTAACAGGTTTGACCTTGGTCTCAATATTTTTATTCGAATTTTGTTTGTCTTCTTCCCAATTCTTACCTGATTTATGCCAGTAGAACTTGTTGCCTCGAATTAATGTTTCTGAATTGTAATGTTTAAGCTTTTTCGGATTAGTTGAATCCTGTTCTAGATAATGTTGAAAAGTCGTAGGCTTTGGCCCCAATAGTATTTTGGGAATCTTCTCTTCAAGAAAAGGATTTATTTTTGGATCAACAAGCTTGGCATCCTCAAAGAAGACTCGTCCTGAAAAAGAATCTTTGCTATCCTCCGCAGTATTTCCGAAGATGGCATGAGCAAAATCAATTTTCTTTGTATGATTATCTTCAACAAGCGAGGGTGGTAAATGATCACTGATAGTTTTTCTGTATGCAATGCGGAATAACCCTGTATGACCAAAAGAAACTCTTGGTTCTCCATTCTTATCCATCCATTCAACATAAAAACATGGAACTTCTCGATCTTGTTTGCATAGTTTTAGAAGGTTTGGAACTCTGTCAGATCTATTCTCATCAATTTCATAACTTTCGATATCTATTTCTGAGATTACAATTTTCTTTTCCGGTTTCTTATCAATTTTAAATATAATCCAATCTTTTTTTCTTGGCATTGAACCAGAGACGATTATACATCTGCCATCTGGTAATCTATAAAAATTAAATTCAGAATAAACCTGCCCAATTTTTCGGACAGATTCCATGGCATCATTTTTGCTTATTCTTTCAAATTTCTTTCCTTCAGCGGGATAAATAGCATATTCAAATCCTTCCCTAACAAGATATCCTGCAGACATTCTATAATCTGATCTTCCAGTTTCTTCGTTTTTAGGATTCATATTATTTTTATACTCATCACGCAAACTGCTTATGTCAGCAAAACTTCGATAGTATAGGTTCTTATCTTCAAAAAATCCAAATCTGCTCCAGCTTATAATCTCCACAAGGCTTCGTACCATTCCTCTAATACTGCTTCCTGGTATGCGCACAATATCTGCTGGTGAAAAAAAATCTGATTTATCTTTTGCTTCGATCTTTTTTCTTACTTCATCTTCAGTCAAACTGTCTCGTATGTAAATTGGAGTTAAAGTTTCCAGATCGCAATCAATATGTCCTGATAATCTATCTGAATAATATTTATCCTGAGGCAATTTCGGATCTCCCTCAACAATTGAAGTATTTAATGGTACGAAATTATAAGGAGCATGTGCAAAATGAGTAATGGGTTTTATTTGATTTTCGGCAGCATTTCTTGATTTTGAACCACTATCTGTATCAGGTTTCTTTTGAAGTGGTCTAAAATTATTTCTTAGGAAATTCTGATTTTTATTGAGATTTTTTTTTCTTTTATCCCTATAAACCATGTTCACACCCCACATGGGTTTCTATTTTTATCCGTAATTGACACGAATCTACAATCTTCATATCCGGCTTGCTCGTATGTGGAGTCGTAAGTTTCATATGAAATGTAATTGCGAGTTAGAATAAATGCTCTGTTTTCAGAGTTGTCAACTTTGAGATGTTTTACTGGAAGTACTAATTTCGTTCCTCTTTCCTCTGATATTTCAGTGAATTCCCCTCTAAATTCCAGTTTTGTTCCCCACAAAACCTGATATGCATCTACTACATCTACTTTATTTCCCGTTTCATCGATCCTTAATCTTCCTCTGAATCCATTTCTATTTTCTTTCCAGACGAATAATTCCCTATCAGTGTTGAATAACCTCATTTTTTGAATAAATTGCGGTTCAAATTCTTTATTTTCATAAAATTTGAAGTCTTCTCCATCATATTTACCTATCAGCACCTTATAATCAAGATAAAAAACACATAAGCCTTTTTGCCCAAAATAATCTTTGACTAACGATTTTATGGAATTGAAATCTTGAATTTCAATGATATTGAACTTTGATATACTCGATTTAATTTGTCTAAATTGTAACCCGTTACCTATATCTTTCATGCCATTACTCCTTGTATGCTTTTAGCAAACTCATTCAATTCTTTCACTGCCTGTTCTGTTTCATCAGATTTTTTCATAAAAAAAGTGATGCCTTTTCCTGCAGCTTTTATTTCTAGTTCTCTCTCTTGTTGATTCTTATTTTGCCACCTGATTAAGGCTGAAATTCCTTTCAAAATTCCCCTGCCTACATTTTTTTCTCCACCTATTGCGAGATCTTCACACCACAAATCCTTTAGAACCTGAAGCATAAGTCCCGCCTCCCAATTTTTATATTTTCGGATACTGATATTTACAATTACTGATTCATTCAGTTCATTTCCACTCCACAAAGGCATGCTATTGAAAAGAGCGGTTTTTATTGTCCCACCAGTAAACCTATCTATCTTTATTCGGTTTTGAAGCTCTGGCAAAGTATTTCTTATTACTCTCTCTTCAACCTTGACACGGCTTTTGATCTTCTTTTTTCCCTCATTTTCACCTGCAATGCCAAACAATTGGTTAATTTTTTGTTCAGCTCCATCGTTTTTAACGGTTTTAAGGATTTTTAAGGCACGATTGCGTATGGCGCCTTTTAATGAAGTGCCTGGAAGCACAAATTCTCCATTCGATGTAATGTTTACAGCATCAGGCAAATCAGGTTTTTCAGAATACGCTCTTATAATAATTGAATTCACTAATGCAAATTTAGCTTCTATGCTAAAAACATCAATCTTTTTAGAATAACTGATATATTGTTTTGCATCTAAATAGGAAATACCATGAGATAAATCTTTTTTTAACCATCTATAAACATCATCTTTCTTGGAAAAATCAAACTCTATTACCTCAATATTCTTTAATGCAACTTTTCCAAAACCGCTGTTAGTTTTGGCGCCGATCGCAATCTTAGATGACATTAAAGGTTCTATTATAGTTGCAATTATTCGCCTGAAAATATCTTTATTATAAATTTCTCTTAAAGTGACTTCCCAGAATAGATCAAATACTGCTCCCTTATCTACTATTTCGAAATCGTACTTTCCCTTATCCTTTGCAGTCTGGTTTATTGGATTTATACATACACCATCTCGAATGTTTATTTTTCCCTCAGTTGAGTAGAGGTCATGACAAATAAAAGAACTCTGTATTGATTTTTGAGTAACGGAGTTTATTTTTTCAGACATTCCCCAAAAATAATCAGAATCATCTCCAATATTTTCAGAAATATTATTTTTAAAGTAATCCTTTAATACACCTATGAGAGAAGTGGCAGGAATAAAGGGCATACCATTTTCATCTTTCAGGACTTCTATATCGATGAATTCATTAATTCCACTTCCAATAATCAATGGAGATTCGAGATACAATTTCCCCCTAATGATAATTTTTCCAATCAAGGATAAATTATTCAAATCAATTACCTCCTTTCTTTTTTTCTTTACGCATGCTTCTTAGGAAAGTATGCCAATAATGCCAATGATTTTTCTTTTTGAATTCCTCATCTACTTCAGGAACAAAATCGATCAGTTTGCAGAATTCTGATAAATGCTTATTCTTATCAATTGGAATCTCGTTGGCTTTTATAAATTCAAATAGGTCTTTATCCTTATTTCTGCAAATTCTCAATTTTTTTTGTGTAAGTTCTGGAAATTTGTCTAAGATTGCACTAAAATCCTGTGAATTCTTTGAATCATTGAGGGACATCTCCAATTTTCCGATTAATGAATTAGTAGGTAAGTTCTTCAAGTTATCACAAAATCCTTTACAATCTTCTAATGCCTTATTTTCAGTATATTTAATATATGATCTGATTGCTGCATCCTTGATTATATATTTAGCAATTTCAGGGATTTTTCCTGGGGGTTTCTCGGATGCCTGTTCTTTTTCCTCTACATTTTTTTTGTTATTTTTTAAATCTCCCTGTATATGCAGATTTTGTAAATTTAATGCGAAGCGACCAAAGCCTTCGTTTGTACGCTCACCAATTCCTGTTTTCTGCAATTCGATCAATAATTCTTTTATTTTATTATTAATTCCCTTTATTTCTATTTTAAAACAGGAACCTGCTTTGATAGCGGTTTCACTTGGTCTTTTAATTTGCCAAATTGAAATAAAATTTTCGTTGGTTTCAGCTTTTTTAAATACTTTTTCTATTTTAATATTTTCAGGATCTATCGCAAGATATTCTGCCAGATATACCTTGAAATCAGTAAGAGAAGCTGAGGAAAAACCGAATTGATTATATATTATTGCAGATGACAAAAGCGTCACGGTAAAAGTAGCATCATCGATATTATCAGATTTGAAGGTATTCACTTCGGATGAAAATTCTTCAGGTTTATCTGAAATGAATGTGAATTTCGCCTTACCATATTGGATATTTTTTGATCTGCCAATATTGATGTCCATGCATTTTCCAAATGATCGGAATAGCGCCTCAAGTACTTCTTTTTCCCCGATTATCCTCCCGGAAAATTCTTGCTGTGGGTCAAGCGACTCATAATTGTATATTGATCCATCATCACTGCATCCTTTTATTCGATTACTTCTTGTATTATGAAAGTTAATTGATTTTGAAGCATGTAATAGATCGATGCTATTCCCTCTTAGCGCACAATACTTACCCACATATTTGGTTTGTTCATCCCTGTTTTCTTTTTTGATCAAATCGTAAATTTTATTTTCATCTCTTTTTTCTGATTGTATTGAGAGAGGCGTTGGATAATAATAAATTATATTTTTATCTTTACTTTTGCTCAAATAGGCATTTGTAAATGATAGTCTGGAACCAAGAAAGCAATTATAGAAAAGTTCGTCTTTATGGGCTTCAAACTTTAAATCTTTTTTTTCGATATATTTTTGGGCAAATATCCCCCGAATTACCGATCCAGGAATATAATCCAAAGTGGACACTATGTTTGTGTCCCCGGATATCGATGTTAAAAGAACCGGTGATAAGGTTCTAATAGTATATTGCATTTGATGCATTTATATCACCTTTGATATATGATTTATATATTTTTTATTTAATGATATATTATTTTCATCAAAAAGGTTGCAACTGATGCATCCAAAACCCCTGTTCCTGTTAGTGCCCATATATCTCAAATTACTTACAGCGAGGGAAAGCAAGCACAGTAAATGTTCTTCTATCCCATTACATTCGATTTTTCCAGAAAAATTACTGCCTTTTTTCAATACTCTTTTTGTTCTTAATGAATGAACTTTTGCAATCCCATTATTATCAATAGCTGTTTGTTGTCTTGTTATTGTAAAAGTACCCAATATAATTTCCTTTGTGATTAATTCTTGATATTTTGTTTTCAACCATTCAAGCCATTTTCTATTTGATTCATAATCGGATAAATAACAATTCGGAAATGAAAACATGCTTGAACGCATTTGGCCAGGTTTACCAAATAGCATTTCGATATCACCGTTTGTTGCGAATTTTATCCCTGAGTTTTCAAACATCTCAACAATTTCGATTGCAGACTCTTTTAGACAACCTTTTACTCTTTTGGCTGGAATATAAGGTAATCCGATATCATCAAAAACTATGTCACTATCTATGTTTGCACCCCAACCTTCTCCTGAACCGATTAAAGTATCTGAAAGAAGTTTAAGTTCAAAAATTAAATTCATTTTTCAATCCTCCCTAAATCAAGGTCAAATGGATAGAATTTCATCAACTCAAGCATGTCAAAATATGGTGTAAACTTAGTCCCCTTATCTTCCCCCCATCCTTTTTTCTTACATTCAGGATGGTCTTTTACTTCTGGAAGAAAATTCCCCCTATACTCCATCTCTTTTATAAACATCTCACATTTTGGGATTCCCTGCTCCAGTATTTCCCTCATTTCAGATAATTTCGATTTAGGCCATTGTTTTTTCAATTGCCGTATCCCATTTAAACAATCATCTAAACTTCGATGATCCCCAACTTCAAGTCTGTATGGCCTTAAACAAAGGCATCCTTCCGAAGCACTATAGTTCTTTTTACGTATTTCATCCAATGTCCCAGAAAATCCACCATATGCTATATGAAAATCTATCCAAGAAGTGTTTTTTTCTTCTTCAATTCGCGCTTTCTTTTTCGCATGATTACAGAGATCTTCAGCAAGTTCATAGCCTCTATAAAATGGATATTTTGTCTTTGTTATTGATATACCTGCACAAGATGAAAGTTTAGTGTTATCATAAACTGGTTGTTTCGAAAATTCCTCCATGAAAATCTTTGCAAAATATATACCCAAATTTCCATGCGATACAAATGTAATATCATCTCCGCCGATGATTATAGGTCTAAGAGGAAGCATATTATATGACAAATTAAAATTATCATTGTAATAATCGTCATATATTTCCACTATTTTTTCGAGTAATTTCCCAAATGATCTTTCAGTGGCATTATGTACATCATTTGAAAAGCATCTCAACTCTTTAAGATTATTGCATTCTCTAAATCTTTTTCCCATTCCGTTTCCATCTATATGGACAATTGAAATATGGTTATCGCCTTCTCTCTGCCCAAGATTATTAAGTTCATCTGGAAACTCAAATTTATCCTTTAAAATATGCTTAAATCTTAATTTATGTTCTTTTTTCGCATTTTCAACATTCATTATCTTGGATTTTGCAACTGAAGAAATGTAGGTGCTATCATTACTATTAAAGCATTCTGCAGAAAAACCTGTATGACTGCATTCTGCAGTTATTCCATGCCTTGGCAGCATCGTTTGGGGTTGATTTTGATTTTTGTTATTAGTTAATTTATTGAAAAGCTCATTCATTTCAGACTTAAAATTTTCAGTAATAGCAGAACAATTTGTATCTCTTATGGCAATTGAAGGGATTAATCCAGGTGTTTTTAACAGAAGGTCTCTTGACCACAGTCTTGCGATTTCTTTAGCAGTTGAATTTTCTTTGAAAAAAAGAAGTGCATTTCCACCGCCTATATAACCGATTTCGCCTTCTGCATTTGAATCGCATATCTGGAATTTTTCCGGTTTCTCATGCCAGTCATCAAAGTCAATATTTATTGAACCTTCTTCAAAAGCAGATTTCAAATTATCTTTGAATATATTCTCCACAAGATATGATGCGCCAAGATTTTCTTTTAATTTATTACTCCCAAATACATACTGTTGAATGGAAGCTACTTCCAGTAGGACAGAAGTAATGCTCATTTTATCATCCAGCCTTTTATGCAAATAAAATTTTGTTTTTTCATTATCCTATCACCCAAATTTATATTTTTAGATCAATTGTAATGTTCATTAAATCATAGACTATACCTTTACAATTATTTTTGGAGAAAGATCGATTTCAATTAGTTCCTCTTTTTCGCTTTGTTCGATATATTCTATTTTCTTATTGCCATTTAGACATGATATTATCATTCCTGCTGTCATAGGTTTATTACCTGCGGTAATGTCTGAAATAATTTCAGATGGGCTGATATCATAGGACAGATTACTATATATCCCCTCAATCAGTTCATTGATATGTTTTGGATCATTTGAATCCAGGATTAACTTGAAATCTGGTTTTATAGCATCATTTAATACCCTACTAAAGAAATAGTTGATAATATCTATATTAATTTCTGAATTCTTAGAATGTAATAACCAGCAATATTTCAATACTTCTTGGTGATGATTTACTGCTTTGAATATCGATCCAATCCCTCTAATTTTTTGAAGCTTAACTGGATTCTCCTTCCCCTCATTAACAAAATTATCAATTATATTTTTACAATTATTAAACCAATCTTCTTCCATTTTATCATTTTTTATTGAGTCCTTTGGAGGTTCACTTACAAAAGCAATCAATCCCTTATATTTTCTTATCAATAGATTTCGTTCCACTGAAATTGTTTCTTTCATTTTTTGCAGATATTTTGCTATGAAAACAAATAAAGATATCAATAGGATAACGAATATAATTAAAACCCAAAATTCCAGTGAAAATCTACTCATAACATTAGCAAAAAGACTTGCCGTAATTGACGATAGGAACATCCATGCTAAAAAAGCCCATATGAACCTTTTTGAAGGAATTACTAATTTTTCTACGGCTTCTATAGCTTCTTCTTTTTTCACATCAATACCACCAATTGATATATTACTTAATCCAGATTGACATTATAAATACTTTTCGTAGTATTTCTTATTATATCCTGAAATCCATTAAACCGGTTCATCTCTTTTCTAACAATCGGGTGGTAATGAGGAGCACAGCACAATGGTTGTGGATGTTTCAATCCCCTAAACCGGGTCATCTCTTTTCTCACAGAAAAAAAAGAAAAAATGAAGGGAAAGGAAAAAAAGTTTCAATCCCCTAAACCGGGTCATCTCTTTTCTCACATAACAAAAAGGGATTATTATAATTTAAGACACTGTTTCAATCCCCTAAACCGGGTCATCTCTTTTCTCACGTGTGCTTGCAATGATTCCATTGAAAATGACCGTATGTTTCAATCCCCTAAACCGGGTCATCTCTTTTCTCACGACATCGATGTGGTGATATCAATAAAACCAATAAATGTTTCAATCCCCTAAACCGGGTCATCTCTTTTCTCACTATGAATGTAATATTTTCTGGTATTGCCGAGTTTAGACAAATGTTTCAATCCCCTAAACCGGGTCATCTCTTTTCTCACTGTAAAATTAGAAAGGTTTGAGCATTGTTGTTCAAGTTGTTTCAATCCCCTAAACCGGGTCATCTCTTTTCTCACCGAAAGATGCAAAAGAGAAAGAGAAGAGGAAAAGAATAAGTTTCAATCCCCTAAACCGGGTCATCTCTTTTCTCACTTTCTTTTGTGTTCGGAGTATTCGAAATGGCGTTAAGTCAATGTTTCAATCCCCTAAACCGGGTCATCTCTTTTCTCACTAAAGAGAAGAAGATAAGAAGAGAAGAAAAAAGAAAAAGTTTCAATCCCCTAAACCGGGTCATCTCTTTTCTCACCAAAGGCCGTTAAGGATTTTGCAGAAATTGTGAAAAAGAATATTGTTTCAATCCCCTAAACCGGGTCATCTCTTTTCTCACCAGAAATATCCTAGGATTGATTCTAGGGAGTAATGGATGTTTCAATCCCCTAAACCGGGTCATCTCTTTTCTCACACTATGCCAGGCAGCAGGAAATACCCATTCAAAAAAACGGTTTCAATCCCCTAAACCGGGTCATCTCTTTTCTCACTACAGGAGAAAGGAAAGGAGAAAAACATATGGGAAATCTGTTTCAATCCCCTAAACCGGGTCATCTCTTTTCTCACCCAGGCACGGCACACATGCGTCCGATGCGGTCAGGAGTTTCAATCCCCTAAACCGGGTCATCTCTTTTCTCACTCTGCATTCCCGAATGTCGGAGGAACCACAGCACAGTTTCAATCCCCTAAACCGGGTCATCTCTTTTCTCACAAATACAAAAAGAGGAATGAAAATGTGCAAAGTACAATTGTTTCAATCCCCTAAACCGGGTCATCTCTTTTCTCACCTGGCTTCCATTTTTTCAGTGGTTTGTGTTTCACCGTTTCAATCCCCTAAACCGGGTCATCTCTTTTCTCACCCCATGTCACCGCATGCTGGTTTCTTGAAAAGCATTCTAATGCCTTTATTCGGCAATTAGCACCTTTTTAAGATTCCTTATATTATATAACGATTTCGGAAAAATAATGTTTGGCGATTGCCTCGATATTTTCACGAAAAAAGCTGCATCTTCACATATTTATATAAACCAATTCAGCCTCTGCTTGCTGGCGATTGCCTACCCCTGTTTTCGGGGGTCTGGAGGGAATCGCCAAAAATGATGACTTTCTAAATAAATCTACTTTTTTTACAGACTTCTTAAACAATATGAAAACTAACTTCTTTTTCGAATTCTCCTCTTCCTAGAATTATGGCTTTTTTCAGACATCCTTCACATACATGATATATTCTTATGCTATCGCCACATTCTGGAAAATCTTTCAATTTTTCAATAAGCTCATCCAGTCTGTTCTCATCTATCAAAAACTCAAATACGCTGTATTGCACACGTGTTCCATGATCTAATAGCAGGTTTGCCACTTTGGTTCTCGTTCCGTCATCGGAAATATCGTATGATATCACCACAAATCCCATTCATCTCACCAGGAATGGCTGATATTCTTCCCTGTTAAGAACAGCCTTCTGGATTTTCTCAGCCTGGATCTGGAAAAGCTTGCGGTAACTTGTTTGAGAGTCCTGTTCCCTGTACAGAAAGGGTTTCTCCATTCTTTCTTCATAGTACCCCAGGAATCGTTTGAAAGCTTTCTTATCAAGTAAATAAACGCCGTTATCTTGTTTATTAAAATCATCTTTTTTTATGCTACCATTGTTGATCATGGTCATGACAAGCCCATCCACCACAGGATGCCGGAACTCCTCCACAAGGTCAAGAGGAAGAGACTGCCTGCCATATCGTAAACCATGTACAAATCCTATGAAAGGATCAAAACCCGCGGATTCTATCAGCGCCCCTATTTCATTCCCGATAAGCACATAACCCAGGCTTAAAAGAGCATTCGTCGGATCCAACGGCGGATGTCTTGTCCTTTTCTCGAATGCAAAATCTACCGACAGCATCCTGGAATAGCACCGAAAATAAGCTGCGCTGCTTGCACCTTCAAAACCCATCAGGGCAGCAATGGTATTCTTATTCTCATTCTTTTCCTGGACTGAAGAAATGGAATTTGAAATGATCTTAAGTTCAGGTGAAAAATCCGCTTCAGGATGATTTCTCTGGTAGCGCAGGATAAGAGCGCGCTGGTTAATCATTTTTGCCCCAATAATACTTTTCGCGATCAATAGTTTGAATTCTTCGTCCTTATATCTGTCATACTGGGCTAACCTTAAAAATACATTCTTCGATTCAACCGGCATCAGCTTGCCTTTAAGCCTGCCGCCCATGGAAAGGAAACTCACATCGATCCTGCTGTCAAGGAGGAAACTGATAACCTGGGTGCTGAGCTGCACTGCACCAAATACCAGTACCCGGTCTATCCCGCTTGCAGGAACCTCAAGTAAAGTAGTGCCGCCTTTCTCAACAACAAGTCTCTGCGAGGTCTTTCTCAGTTTTGAGCCCTGTTCTGTCAGATATAATGCTGTCATTTGAAAACCTGGATTTCAATATTATACTTCGCGTTGACACATATATATAAATAACATGTAAATCAAGTGTAACTTATGCCTGTTGAAAAAGTGCCATCCTGGATAAAACAAGTTTTGATGCCTGAACTCAATGAGATTAAAGGGGAGCTTAAGTCAATCAATACAAGGATAGATTCGGTTGAAGCTCAGATAGTCAGCCTGAGAAATGAGACAAAATCAGAGATAGTACGCATTGAAGACAGGATAGACAGTCTTAGGAAAGAGATGATATCTAAGTTTGAGACCACAGATAATAAGTTTGAGATTACACATAATAAGATAGAGACATTAAATAAGATAGTAACTATAAAATTTGAGTCTTTGGAACAGCGTATTCCTGTAATCGAAAAGATAACAGTTTTGGAACTAAAGATCGCTGAGATAGAGAAAAGGCTGGCTGTTGCATAACTTTCGGGAGTGTAACATAATTTGCTGAAACTTCCTATAACAATTTACATTTTTCATATTTATATATATGCATCCATTCGTTCACCGAAATACACCTGAAGTT
>VEPM01000026.1 GCA_012026795.1 Candidatus Methanoperedens sp. | reverse complement strand
TATACCAAGGTGATCAATGTTTTTACTCGAATATTCCATGCCGGTTGATTCTTATTTTGATTATATAAAATCAACGGGCACCATGTGCGGAATGTGGGAATTAAGACTATTTTTCTTATTTTATTCATTTTCAGCTACCTCTTGTATGACCTGCTACAATTGTTTGTTATCATCAAAACATGATATGCGGTATAACCTAAAAGCGGCAGTTAGGTTATGGATAGGAAGGAAAAAAGATGCTGCCCCTGCAACTGCATTCGCCAGGTTATACCTGTTCCGACAATTTGAATTTATATTGTTCATTTTCTGTTGCCCCTTTTAGATATTCGTCACTCGCAATTTTCCCATCACGCATAGTGATTATTCGGTTCGTTTGTTTCGCGACCTCCATATCGTGTGTCACCACAATGATAGTCTGGCCTTTTTTACTGAGCCCTTTCAGGAGTTCAACAATTACCTCCCTTGTCTTTGTATCGACCGCTCCTGTAGGTTCATCGGCCAGCAATATCGCGGGTTCATTTGCCATCGCTCTTGCAATCGCAACGCGCTGCTGCTGTCCTCCGGATAATTCCGACGGCTTATGTGTTACCCTGTCACCAAGCCCTACCTGGGTGAGCAATTCGAGCGCCCGTCCTTTTCGCTTTTTTTTTTGAACTCCGCTAAATCTCATTGCAATATCCACGTTTTCCATTGCGTTGAGTGTGGAAAGCAAATTGAAATGCTGGAAAACAAATCCTATCTTTTCTCTACGGATCTTTGGAGCTTCGCTCTCTTTTGCTTTTGTTATCTCTACATTATCTATAAAGACGCTGCCACCTGTTGGCCTGTCAAGCAGTCCGATCATTGAAAGAAGCGTTGATTTTCCGCTTCCAGAAGGTCCAACTATGCTCAGTAACTCTCCTTTGTTTACATCAAAACTGACATCATTCAGGGCATGAACCGGTATTTTGCCCTGCATATAGGTCTTCGTGAGATTCTTTATGTGAAGGACGGGTTCACCCTTTGCAGCATGGTTCCCATTATTTCCGTTATTCCCATTGTTATTCATATCGCAGTGCCTCCATTGGACTCAATTTCGTGGCACGATAAGCAGGGTAAGTACCACAGATAATTCCAAGAATTGTTGCAAACAGTAATCCGATCACGATAAGCCTGGGAGTAATGGCAAAAAGCGCCGAACCCTGTGCTTCAAATGATTTGTTCAAAAAGTGCGTAAGTATTCCGCCAATAGCTATTCCGGAAATTCCTCCAATTATCCCCATGATCGCAGCTTCACCCATGGTCATAAGCAGAATACTTTTCCTCTCAGCACCAAGCGCTTTTAGAAGCCCGAATTCCTTTGTCCTCTCTGAAACAGACATCAGCATGGTATTCATGACACTCAACCCACCGATGAGTGCTGCAAGGACTGCCGCGCTTATAGTGATCAAACCGAAAATGACGAGGCCTCCCTCGATATCTTTTCTAAGTTGTTCAGGGGATTTGCTTTTTATTTTATCTATACTCAATTCAATTCTTTTTGCAACTTCAGAAGGATCTGCATTGGAAGCAGGTTCAGCGTAAATGAATGAGACGGTGTTTTCCATTTTATAGAACTTCTGTGCCCTCTCAAGTGGCATCTGAACTGAAGAATCAAAAAAGGAACCTGTGTATTCCAGTATGCCCACGACGCTTACATTTCTTGTATGAGTTATGGATGATGAGCGCTGCAAACTTTTACTTTTTATCTCAAGTTCATCTCCAACCTTAAGATTGAACTTCCGGGCAATGCTGCTTCCCACAACTACTTTATAACCATCTCCAGGGACCAGGTATCGGCCTGAGGTAAGCTTTGCATCTGTCATCTGTTTTTCAGGAAGGACACCAAAAACCATATCTTCCATCGTGAATCCTCCACCTCCTCCCTCCGGATCAAGAGCGGTCATTAATACTCCATAAGCATCTTTTACCCCCGGCACTCTCTTCACCTGCCGGATTTTTGATTCATCAAGAGTTCCGACACCGCCAAATGTTCCATCTGGTTCTACCTGGATATTATTTGCTAAGAGTTTCAATGACTTATCCACAACGAGGTTCATATGTTCAGACATACCCCCCATCACTACAACCGCAAAAATGCCCAGTGCTATCCCGAATATGGTAAGCCCGGTCCTCATTTTTCTCTGAGCCATGCTTCGGATAATAAGGTCGAACATACTACCCACCTCTCTTTCTCCTTATTGCCACAAGTACAACTATCACGATAGCAATTGCTGCAAAACCGGTGTATCCTGTTAATGCCGGGGTGCCGTTTGTTGAGGGTGTTTCGGAAACCGTTTCAACTTCCGGGATGCGAAGCACAGTATCATACTTATCAAGTGAGATACTTTCTTTATTTACAGCCTGGATCCTGACATCATATGTTCCTGATCCAAGTTCTTTCCATACAACTCCTGCTGTGTCTTCTTTTCCGGAGATTAGTATCTCTTCGACCTGCTGTCGGTATGTTTTAGTTTCTTTTGTCGCCCTGTTTATCGCAGATATATCGACGAATCCGTCAAATGGAACCTGTGACTCACCGCGAAGTGTTACACTGGCGCCGTATTCATCAACCTCAACATCATCCGGCAGGATATCGACATCATCATTTGCAGTAAAAGTTGCAATGTATGTATTGATAAGAGGCTCCGAATACAGCCTGTGAGTGAGTATTTTTACCCGGACAGTATATTTCTCTTTATTATTCAAAAGAAAAGGCCATTCTATTTTCAGCTCTACATTTGACGTCAGCGAAACGTCTTCTTTTGTCTTTGTATATACAATGTCATTGCCGTCGAGCAGTTCTATTTTGATATCAACAGCGCTTGGATTAAAAGGGCGCAGCAGCAACTGCACACCTTTGTTCGAAGGTGAGAAATCCACTACCTGGAAACTGGGCATGGCAACGGTTCCGTATGATACCGGATATGTTTTATTGTCATGAAGCTTGGTGTCATTATATATACTCACTTTTGCGGTGTAATAATCACGCTGATGTTTATTCTGCCATAATATTACTTTGGGAACTTCTTCTCCCGCACCTGCTTTAAAAGGCACGATCTGTGATTCTACTACATTTGTACCATCCAGGAGTTCAAAAACTGCTTTTCCCTGGTGATATTGGGTGGCTTTAATAGTGACCTCGCTGCTTGTGAAATCTGAAAAGAAGTCTGTGATCTCAAGATTGGCGCCTGCTGTACCAGCAAGAAGTGACATGCATACTGCCAGCAACACAAATCTATACCACTTTATATTACAATTACACTTTTTTAATATGATTTTCATTAACATCACTCCTGATTTTTTCAGGCTCATCGATTGAGATTCGCCTTAATCAATAATATAACGTCAAAATACTTAAACTTGTCTATTTGTAGTCAAGTTAGTGTTTGAATTGGATATATTTATTGTTGTAAACTATAAAGATACTATATTTTTACATAAATAATATGATTGTAAACGCATAACTATATGAATATATACTCAAATATGGTTAAATAGAACCAGGAAGTCATCAAAAAAAAGGAGGACAAATTATGAGCCCACTTGAAAAGTTATTTGGGAAAACTGCCCAATTAACTGTACTGGAATATCTCATGAAAAACAAAGGAGAGATCAATTATCTTTCCGGAATAGCACAGGGGACCGGATTGTACCATTCCAGTGTTGCACGGGTAATTGGCCCTCTTTTAGAAAATAATATAATAATTGAGAAAAAGATCGGAAAAACGATCCGATCATTTCATCTTAACGAAGAAAACGAAGCAGCAAAACTTCTAATAAAATTCTATAATGAATTAAGGATAGTATTGGACGACAAAATGCCTTTGCCTGATCTGAAAAAGCCGGTGGTAAATCATGAATAAGAATATTGATGATAAAATCGTAGAGTTAATTGAAAAGAATGAAAATATTTCTCATAAAGAAATATCCGGGATACTTGGAATACCTGAAAAAGAAGTTGAAAGAAGGATCAAAAATTTTTCTGATACAAGACAAAAGATAATGATAGTGGACGATGAGATTTCTACTCTTCTTCCATTAAAAAGATCCCTGGAAGCAGAAGGTTACGCAGTTATCGAAGCAGTTAATGGTTATGAAGCTATCGAGAAATCAAAGGCAGAATTGCCTGATTTGATCGTCCTTGATCTCATGTTGCCCGGAATTAATGGTTTTGAAGTATGCACTAAGCTTAAAAAGGATGCACTTACAGAAAAGATCCCTGTAATAATGTTGACCGCCAGAGATGACGTGCGAGATAAAGTAGATGGTCTTGAGATCGGCGCAGATGATTATGTAACAAAACCATTCAACCTGAATGAACTTAAAGTCCGCATCAGGAACATACTTAAAAGATCAAGGGAATCCTGATCCAGAACAGGGGGCAAATATGTGAGAATACGGTCTGAACAGATCATATTTTTCCTGATCATATCCATAATACCGCTATCTGCTGTTGTGTATGTATCATATGAGCGCAGTCAGGAGGCAATACGTAATTCAATCAATACGAATCTCCTTGTAGTGACTGAAAATACCGGTCGCGCAATAGATAACTGGATGGATACAAGAAAGGATGATATACGTATTATTTCAGTTATTGCTGAAAATCCGGAAAAAGATAATTTTCGAAAATACCTGCATGCATTTCAAAATGAACACGAAGGTGTATATGAAGAGTTCTTTATAATTGACCTTAGTGGAAATATTACATTCTCTACGCTTGATAATCCCGGCAATGCGCCTGGTGACCCTTTTCTTAAGGAAGCGCTTGGGGGTAGATTGTTCATATCTGATGTATCCATGTCCGGTATTACTGGTTTGCCTGGAATAATAATTACCAATCCTATAAAAAAGGATGATACGATTACAGGAATAATGGGTGCAAGGGTCAGTATCGAGAACCTGTATTTTCTTATTGGGGGAATTGATCTTGGAAGATCGGGGGAAATATTCTTAGTTAACAATAAAGGAGAACTTATTTTTCATAAGAACATGTCCAAAATCCTTCATGAAAATGTCAATAATAATTTTGCCGTAAAAGAAGTGATTTACGAAAAAAGAGGCATAGGTGACTATATAAATTATAAAGGTGAGAATGTACTGGGATCATATTACTGGCTGCCTCTTTATCGATGGGGACTTGTTGTTGAACAGAACAAGGAAGAGGCGTATGCTGATGTTATGAACCTTGGAATGGAAACTACGATTATTTCTCTTTTTGCAGTTTTTTGTGTGGTTCTTGTTGCGATCGTAATATCCAAAAGAATGACCGAACCCATCGAATCACTCAAAAATGGCGCTCATGGTCTTGTAAAAGGGCAATTCAAACCTATATCCGTGACCTCAAAAAATGAAATCGGTGAACTGACAGGGATTTTCAATCAAACAGCACAAGAATTGCTGGAAATAAGGAAAAAGCTTGAGACCAAAATTGAACTGGCAAATAAAGACCTGGAAGAAAAGAACACAGAGCTTATTCGCGCCAATGAAGAGTTAAAAAAACTGGACAACCTGAAATCGGATTTTATCTCTCTTGTATCGCATGAACTGAAAACACCTCTTTCGGCAATAAGAACTTCAGCCGAATTCCTGGATTCAGAAGAGACCGTAGAACTTGAGATCAAGAAAGAAATGCTAATTAATATAATTAGTAACGTTGACAGGCTGACAAGGTTGATCAATGATATCCTTGACCTTTCAAAAATCGAAGCCGGGAAGATGGAATTTCATTACGAAAAAGTGAATGTCCGGGAAATAGCAAAGGTGTCAATTGAAAATATCAGGTATCTCGCCCTGAAAAAAAATATTGAGATATCAACGGAGATCCCCGAATATCTCTCACCTGTACTTGCAGACAGGGATAAGCTTATTATAGTATTGAATAATCTCCTCAGTAATTCATTGAAATTCACTAATAATGGTGGTCGCTTGATCATCTCAGCAAAAGAAGAAAGAGATGATGTGAAAATCATGGTTGAAGATACAGGTATCGGGATAGATAAGGATAAAGTAATGAAAATATTTGACAAATTTTACCAGGCCGATAGCACATCAAAAAGAAAAACAGGCGGAAGCGGGCTTGGGCTTACAATATCAAGCGGGATTATCAGGGCGCATGGCAGTGAGATCTGTGTGGAAAGCGAACCGCAAAAAGGAAGTATATTTTATTTCAAGCTGAAGAAGTTTGATCAGAAATGAAAAAATATATTTCTATTTTAATTATAATAATTGTGCTCGTACTGTTATACAATGGGTTCGGTATTTATGAAAAATCCCCTGTACCCAGGACTATCAATGTCGTTTCAATGACTCCTGATGAGATGAGCTCAGCTTTAAAGGACAGAACAATAGCAGGTTTCATTTCCTGGGAACCGTATCCTGCAATCGCGCAAGCTGGTGGTTACGGCAGGTATCTGGTAAATTCAAAAGATATATGGGCCAACCATCCGGAATGTGTTATGGCATCATCAGAATATCTTAAAGATGAAGATACGATAAAAGCTCTTGTCTGGGCGCATATAAAAAGTACAAGGTTCATTAATGACCCTGCAAACCGTGAAAAGGTCTTAAAATACGCCTCCGAATTTACAGGAGTTGATAGAACGGCTGCCTCGGCTGCGATCGATAATACTGTATATATTGAAATCCCTGATATGAACGAAATGAAAAAGGGATTCGAAATATTAAGCAAAGCCGGGGGTTTCAAGAAGAGTCCGGCCTCAATGGGCTATAATAACCTGGACGAATTTCTTTCCAGTATAATCCGGGACAAATATTACAATGAAATCAGGAACAGATTGGATGCTGATCCGAACTGGACTCCGGCAGCTGTAAATGAGAGCCTTAGATTCGGGCTTATTCATAACGATATCCACAGCCTGGGGGTATATATAGCACAAAAAGAAGGTTATTTTGAAAAGGTAGGTCTTATTCCGGATAAAAATATTTTTTTCTTGAAATTCAGGAATGGGATGGCAATAACAAATTCATTCTCTTTGCGTGAAGTAGATGTGGCAGTTTTTGGGGCGACTCCGGTTCTAAGGTACGTAATTAACGATAACGGGAAGATCCATATTATCAGCGGAGTAAATACCGGGGGCACTTCGCTTATAGTAAGAGCTGATTCAGATATAAGATCTATCGACGACCTTGAAGGACAGACAATTGCAACTCCCGGTTTTGGCTCGATACAGGATCTGATTATGCGGAAGATGTTTGAAGGATTTGAGATAAAGACGGTGTGAACGGCAGGTTCTGAAATCCTCAAGTCGTATACATCGCATTGATCTTTACATAATCATATGTCAGATCGCAGCCCCAGGCAATCGCGCCGAAATTTCCAAGACCGATATCCACTTCAATGATGATCTCCTTGCTTTCCATAATTCCCTTTAGCTCATCGAGCTTTCCCTCTACGATTTTTCCCGAATCAACAAGCATGACCTCATTTTTGGTATCAGAGAATTTAAGCGATATCTTATCCTGGTCGATATCAGCGCCTGAATATCCAGCGGCTGCAACCACTCTTCCCCAGTTGGGATCTTTTCCGAATATCGCAGTTTTCACAAGCGGTGAGCGCACTATCGCCTTAGCAGCTTTACGCGCATCTTTTTCACTTTTTGCTCCTGTAACTCTTGTCTCGATCAACCTGCTTGCTCCCTCTCCATCTTTTGCTATCATTTTTGCAAGGCTGATGCACACATGGTCAAGACCTTCCTGGAAAACATCTTCTTCGCATTCATTAAATCCCGTTGAAGTTAACAGCGCCATATCATTTGTGCTTGTATCACCATCAACCACCAGCATGTTAAAACTCTTATCAACTGCCCTTCTCAAGGCAGCATCAAGAGTAACTTTTGATAACGTGGCATCCGTAAATATAAAAGCAAGCATCGTACCCATATTCGGTTCGATCATCCCTGAACCTTTCGCGATACCCGCAATTCTCACGCCATTATCAAGCTCCATGGCTATCTCTTTCATGGAAAGATCGGTTGTCATGATTGCTCTTGCGGCGGCTTTAGCTGATTCTTCCGTATCTGAAAGCTTGTTAAAAACCTCATCCAGATGCCCCCCGATCCATGTCCTGTCAAGATTTCGCCCGATAACGCCTGTTGAAGCCACTCCTATATCATAAGGTTTGCATTTCAATTTTTTTGAAAGTATTTCGGTCATCCATTTCGCATCGATTATGCCTTTTTCACCTGTAAATGCATTTGCACACCCACTGTTCGCAATTATCGCTTTTAAATTTCCATTTTCAAGATGTGATTTTGTTATAATAAGCGGTGCAGCTATCACTTTGTTTCTCGTGAAAACTCCGGCGGTTTCAAGTTCCCTGGCATCTGCAACCATGATCGTAAGCCCGTTTTTTCCCTGCTTGATCCCATTAGCTCTTACACCTTTTACAGCGCATATCCCGCCTGTGATCATTTTCATCTTAGTTGTCGTTGTCATTTCCCCGATCCTGCCAGGCCTCTTAATATATCACTCCTGGCAACTATTCCGACAAGCTTTCCATTATCATCGATGACTGGCAGCCGGTTAACTTTATATTTTACCATAATACCTGAAGCATCTTCCAGTTCATCCTCCGGGGAAATTGCATGGACATCCTTTGTCATTATATCCTCTACAGGCCGAAGCTTGAGGTTTTCAAGGGCATTCCTGGTCTCTTCGATCCTGACAAGATTCCTTATGGGTATCTCAATTATTTCAAATGGGCTTGGAAGCCACAATTCATTTGAAAATTCCGGAATCTTGAATAATTTTAAGAGATCAGTTTCGGAAACAAGCCCTACTACTTTTCCTTTATCAACAACTGGTAATCCGCTGATATGATTTTCTTTTAACAGGTTGGAAATATAGCTTAATGAGTCACCAGGCGCACATGTGATTACGTCTTTATTCATAACATCTTTTATTTTCATAATAACACCTCACGGGGCAAAACCTGGCGACCAGAGACCTGTTGTCTCAGGAAGGCCAGACATCAGGTTCATGTTCTGGATAGCCTGGCCTGATGCTCCTTTTACCAGGTTGTCTATTGCAGATATCACAACTATCCTGTCGCTTCCCTTTTCTACCTCAAAACCTATGTCGCAGAAATTGGAACCCCGGACATTTCCCAGCATGGGTATTCCTTTTATCAGCCTGATGAATGGTTTATCACTGTAAAAATCATTGTATATCGCGCTGACATCTTCCTGGCTTAACTGTTTCTTAACGAAAATATGCGCCGTTGTGAGAATCCCCCGCACAGAAGGAATAACATGCGGCGTAAAGCTGATGCTTTTCAGGTGGCTGTCAAGCCGTGTTAATTCCTGCACTATTTCGGCGCGGTGGCGATGTGTTGTGAGCTTATATGCCTGGATATTCTCGGCCATGTTCGGATAATGGGAAACCGGACTTGGCTCTGCTCCAGCCCCTGATATACCGCTTTTTGAATCAAATACTACGCGCTCGATCAGTCCAGCACTGGCAAGAGGCGCAGCAGCAAGCGAGGCGCCTGTCGGGTAGCAACCAGGATTTGCGATAAATTGCTGTGACGACACTTCAGGATGGAGTTCAGGTATTCCGTATACCGCTTCGCGCGGGTCTATGTGTTTGAGCTTATAGGTTTTTTCAAAAACATCTGTTTTCAGGCGATAATCTGCGCTCAGATCTACGACTTTAACACCTGCCATAATAAGTGCGGGAACAACCTGCATAGCTGTGCCATGGGGAACGGCTGTAAAAACGATGTCGCTGCGTGAGGCAACTTCTGTTGGAGTCAGGTCTTCAAATTCAATATCAACAATTTTTCGAAGATGGGCATGTGTATCGCTGATATTTTGTCCTTTCTTGCTGCGTGAAGTAACTGCTTTGATGTTTGCTTCAGGATGCCGGGAAAGAAGCCGCATCAATTCCCCGCCTGTATATCCGGAGCCTCCGATTATTCCGATGTCCATGTAATCCCTACATGCCGGGATAAATAATTATACTTTCGTTTCCTGCCAGCTTATTGGCAATCCTGGTTAGATCGTTCCTGATATCCGATTCATGGAAAAAAAGATGCGATTTGCAGGTGCAGTCGCTGCACCCAAAGCCGGGTATGAATTGCGAAAATTCCATAAGTGTTCGTGCAGTTTTGCATTCAAGAGCTTCACCGGTCGGCAGCAGTACGGCGCATATCACTTCCGAATGGGGAAGAAGGTGGTCTATGTGCCATTTTCTCGTGCTGTTTGAACCCGAAGCCACATTGAAATGTCTTGTGACTCGCCTGAATCCTCCGGTTCCAAGAGCTGAGCCGATGTAATAGTAATATCCGGCTTTGAAATGGAAATCCCCAAGTTTTCCTATGGTCAGGTCGGTGTTGTTATTCAACCTGAGGATAAGAACATATATGCCTTTCATGATATAATTAATACATTAACTGACAATTTAATAATTGGGGTCAGGATTTATGACAGATGAAATTGAATCAATTCCGCAAGAACCCGATGCTTGCGAAATGAAAACGCCTTATGATCACAGGATCATGTTCAGGGCGCTTGAGAATCCGCAGAGGAGAAAGATAATAAGATCCATCGGAGCGTTCGGAAAAACGAAAAATGAAATCATGAACGAACTTAAGATATCCGAATCACAGTTAAAATTCCAGCTCGATTTTCTCATTAAAGAGTGCTATGCAGAAGTGGATGGGGATAAATACAGGCTTAATTCAAAGGGATTACAGGAGCTGCTGGCGAATATAAAGTGAATCATAATGTGAATCCTCAAATTATCTTCTTCACCAGCGGGATCTCATCGCACTCAGGGAACTTGGGGCATTTAATGCACATACTCCATATCTTATGCGGAAGCGTGCTCTTTTTCACTCTCACAAATCCATGCGACTCAAAAAATTCAGGCACATAAGTAAGCGTAATAAGTTTATTTAAACCGAGTGTTACTGCCTCTTCTTCACATGCTTTAAGTATCTGTGAACCTATCCCCCTCCTTACCATATCAGGTTCGACTGCAAGAGACAGTATTTCCCCGTAATCTTCCCAGGTAATATGAAGCGCGCCGCAGCCCACAAGTTTATCATTCTCTGTTATTACATAAAAATCCCTGAGATTCTCGTATAATTCGCTCAATGAACGCGGAAGCATAATACGTTTATCTGCATAACTGTTCACAAGTTTCCATATCTTTTCCACATCTTTGATGGTTGCTTTTCTTAACAATTGCGTATCCTCTTTATTTTCGTTTTTTTAGTTTGGCAGCAAGGGAATCAACCTGTTCTACGGCTGTACCTATATAATTATCCGGGTCCATTAATTGGATTATTTCGCTCTCTGCCAGGTATTTTGATATGGTTTCGTTTGAAAGAAGAGCGTCCTTCATGTGGATACCGGATTCCCGGGCAGACATGGCACACTGGCGCACGATCTCATGTGCTTCCTGCCTGCCAACCCCTTTCTTACTGAGTTCGATCATGATAGCTTCGCCCATATTCAGCCCATTGAGAAGGTTCAGGTTTTTCCTGATGTTCTCCGGGTAAAAGCGCAGGTTCTGGATAATTGTTGTTGTAAGGCGTATACAATGGTCGGTCAATACACAGGATTCAGGGAATACAATGCGTTCGCACGATGAGTTTGTTAGGTCGCGCTCATCCCACAGTGTATTGTTACGGAGTTCAGGCTCAACCATTGCCCTTACAATTCTTGCAAGTCCGCAAACCTGCTCTGATTTTATGGGGTTGCGTTTGTGTGGCATTGTGGATGAACCCACCTGTTTTTTGCCAAAGCTTTCTTCCACTTCCGCAATTTCGCTTCTTGCAAGACTTCGTATTTCAATACATATTTTATCAAGGGTAGTAACGGTATTTGCCATCCACATCACGAATTCTGCATGCCTGTCGCGCTGTATCACCTGGTTTGAAACATCTGCTGCCTCGATGCCAAGATATTCCATGGTTTTTTCCTGTATCTCGATGCCTTTTTTCCCGAAAGCAGCCTGCGTGCCTACTGCACCGCTCATTTTTCCAACAGTGGCGCGCGGTGTCAACTGGTCAAGCCTTTCAATATGCCTGTCAATTTCTGATGCCCATATCGCAAACTTCATGCCGTAAGTGGTGGGAACTCCGATCTGGCCGTGAGTGCGACCTGCGCATACAGTATTTTTATGGGATAGTGCGCTTTCGATCAGAACCTGGCGCAATTTCACAGTTTCTTTTCGTAATATAAGGAGTGCATCTTTTACCTGAAGAGCAGTTGCAGTATCTAAAATATCATTGGAAGTTGCTCCGAAATGTACCCATTTTCCTGCATCACCGGATTGCTCGGCAAGTGCAAGCACAACAGCCATGACATCATGATGTATCTCATCTTCTATTTCCTTGACACGGTCAAGAGTTACTTTCTTTACCCCGATGGATATTTTCTCATCCATTCCTTTGGGGATATAATTCAGATGCGCCTGGGCTTTTGCCAGGGCCGCTTCAACAGAGAGCATTTTTAAAAGTCGTGTCTCTTCATTCCATACAGCTTTCATTTCAGCGTGACCGTAGCGGTATTCGATAGGATGGATTGCCATTGGGACTCCTATTAGTCATGTGGTTAAAAGAAACTATCGATGATTAACATAATATTGTACCAATGAAAAATCACAAAATTACAGCATCGTTAAAATTTTTAAAATGGGGGTCTCCGGTCAATACCTTTATTTTTCTGCTCCGGGCTGATGCAAGTATTATTGCATCAGCAAGACCGAAATCCGGGATTTTGATTTTATTATGTGCATGTATTTTTGCAGCTTCAATTGCAGTGTTAACATCCAGTGCGACTATCGCACATCTTTTCATTATGAAATCCTTTCTTTCGTCTGCGTTTCCATCTGTCCTGAGAGATTTGGAGTATATTTCTGCTATTACTATAGGAGATGTATATAATTGCGAGTCGTCATCTACTAATTTTTTGACTTCTTCACCTTTCTGACTCCCCATAAAATATTCCATCCATGCAAAAGAATCCAGCATCATTATAATCGATCCTCATGGTCTCTCAGGTCTGATAGATCCGTTTTTTTCATTGTCCCAAAAAGGCTTTTTTTGTCTTTAAAAAGCATTTTAATTAAAATCTCGTTTATTTTTTCAGATATATTTTTGGCTCCGCCTTCTTTCAGCGTTTGATAAACATCTTCTCTTAATTTTATTGTTGTTCGAACGTATCCTGTCATCATCAACACCTGTATATATGATATCATCTACATCCGCATAAGATTTGTGGTGCATGAGTAATAGCATGAGTAATATATAGTGAATCATGCATATTTCACCCGAAAGAAAACGATACAATAAACCGCAAAGAACGCAAAGCATAGCAGTAAATCTTTGCGCCCTTTGCGTTCTTTGCGGTGAGCGTTTAATTAATCTTGAATTGCTATCGGGTTATTTAACGCTGAGCGACTATACATATTCTGGAAGAATTTTGAAAAACCTCAAAAATTAAGCTGAAAACTATATATGCACTACAATAATGTATGTCATGTATCAATAATGACCGTAACCCCTATTTTGAACGAACCCGCACTTGTGGTCAAGAACACTATAAAAGTTCTTGTGATCGCGGATGTTCATCTTGGCATCGAATGGGAGCTTTATCATAAAGGATTCTCAATCCCCAGCCAGGTGGAAAAAAGAAAGAAACGCATATGTGAGTATCTTGAAAATATGAAGCCGGACCGGATCGTGCTTCTTGGCGACATAAAACACAATGTGCCCAGGACTTCATGGCAGGAAAAAAAAGAGATACCCGGTTTTCTTGGAACAATAGCAGCTTATGCACCTGTTGATATCGTGCCGGGGAA
Source organism: Candidatus Methanoperedens sp. (assembly GCA_012026795.1). Lineage (NCBI taxonomy): Archaea > Methanobacteriati > Methanobacteriota > Methanomicrobia > Methanosarcinales > Candidatus Methanoperedentaceae > Candidatus Methanoperedens > Candidatus Methanoperedens sp. Next base: position 44,555 of record VEPM01000026.1, on the reverse strand, counting down.
CCATGATGGGGATATTGAGGAGCTAATTACCGGGAATGTTACAATGCACGATATGAGGGGTTTTGTGCTTGACGGAGCAGGTTATTTTCACGGCCATACGTGGCCTGGTGCCGAGTTGCTATCTGCAAAATACGTGCTGATGTCCCATAACCATCCCGCTGTAAGGCTCACGGATTCACTGGGACATGCTGTTTCTGAGAAGGTATGGATAAGGACGCATTTTATTGAGAAATCAATACGGGATCATTATGGGGATATTGAGTGGACAAGTCCTGAAGTAATAATTATGCCCGCATTTAACGAGTTGTGCGGCGGGATACCATTCAATGAATCAATAAGCGAGGATTTGCTGGGGCCTGTCTTTGCCAGCCATGCGATCGATCTTGAAAATGCAAGGGTGTTTTTGCTTGATGGGACAGACCTCGGAACGATAGGAAATATCAGGAAGCTGGGGATAACGCGAAGGAGAAGGAACAGAAGATATTTATAAATATGAGTATAACCTTTTCATCGGAAAGAGGGTATAAAAATGAGTTTCCTGTTAGACCCACCAATGCTGTTCGTAATAGGTGTTTTGCTGTATTTTTTAGGCAATAAACTTGGATTTGAAAGGCTTGCAAAAATTACAATCGGCTTTCTTGTCGTTGCGGCATTTATCCTGTTCAGTCTCTTGCTTTATGCAGATATTTTCCGCTGCGTATTCCCTTTCGTCTGCAATAACATGAGCGGATCAGAATTCATGTTCCATTCAGATATTACAGGCATCTACAAGAAGGATGTTCCACTGCTTGTGGTCATCGTGCTATTTGCATTGTATCCTGTCTGGATATATCTTGGATATGCAAGCGCGCTTTTATTTACAAAGCGAAGGAGACATTCTAAAGAGACTTATTCGTATGATGATGTGAAAAGCGGTAAAAGGAAAAAACACGTAATCTCAAAATACTCCATTGTACGATATCCCGATATAAAACAGGGAATAAACGACCCGCAAAATGCCACAAGAGCTGCTGTTGATTCCCTTGGGGGAATGAATAATTTCGTTAAAACCGGGGATAAAGTCCTTATCAAAGTGAATGTATGCGGAGGTGTGCCGGAATTAAAAGGTACCTATACAACAAAGGAGGTCGCAGGTGTTGTCGTGGATATGGTCCGCGAAGCAGGTGGTGAACCTTTCATCTGCGATGCTGACATGGTATGGACAAAATTCTGGCCCAATGCAAAAGCAGAGGGCTGGCTGGAGTGGGCAAAGCAAAAAAACGTAAAAATTGTCAATCTTTCTGATACGAAAATCGTGAATTTTGACTTTGGCAAAGATAGCAAGATGCCGGTAGAAAAAGTCTCAAAAGAGATCCTGGATTCCGATGTGATAATCTCCATACCTGCAATGAAAACCCACATGATGACAGGAGTAACGCTCGGGATGAAAAACATGTATGGGACTTTACCTGAGATCGATAAGGCGCGATATCATAAGATCGGGATCGACGAAGTTATTTATTATATCAACAAAGCCTTCACTCCAAACCTGACAATAATCGATGGCAGTATTGGCGGTGAAACCGTAGGGCCCCTGTCGTGCGATTCTGTGGAGTATCATACTATTATCGCCTCCAGCGATGTGGTGACAGCCGACTCAATAGCCGCACAAATGATGGGTTTTGCAGACCCGGTAGCGGATATCAGGCACATCCAGCTTGCCCATGAAAATAAAGTAGGTGATGCATCGCCAGTATTCGATCCGTCAATACTTCCGTATCAGCACAGTTCGGATATGAAATGGAAACGGCCGGACCCCGATGTTGCAAAATTCTATGTATGGGGCACTCATGCATTGCTGAGGTTACCGGGCTGGGATTCCGTATTTAGCATTTGTTCAGATTTCTTTTTATATGATGCGGCAAGATTGCCAATCCTTAAATATTTCACGCCTGCCTTATTGCAGATAGTTAACGATGTCGCCAGATGGTCACTGGGAAAGAAGCCGGATTCGCCTGAAAATAAAAAGAGAATGGGTATAAACCTGGGGATTTTTTCGATCTTTGTGTTGTTATCGCTTTTTGGTTTCGTTTCCGGCGGCTATCTGATGAAATCCTCGCTGTATTTCAGTCTTGGATTTTTATTTTCAATTATTTCTGCAGGATGGTTTGCCACAAGAATGAAAACAAAGCATTTTGCGGCCATTTCTTTAACATCGGTCCTTATTTCGTTCCTGATAGAGCGTTACGCACCGCTTGCCGGGATGTGGCGATATTTAGATGGTGCATCGCCCCCGGTTTTTGCCCTGTTTTCAACGCCATTGCTGGTAATCTCGATCATTGGTATTTCTGATTTCTTAAGAAAAGTATTTGCTTATGTTGAATTGAGCGGATCAAAACTCAGGAATGTTCCATTTATCCTGATGCTGGTCGGGTTTGTGGCATTTATGCAATTTGAAGGGTATTTAACGATCATTTCAAATGAAGTTATCGCTATTTATTCAGCATTCGCGATATCAGGGTTTTACTATAATAATAAACAAACCCTTGATTGGAACCTGGCTATAGCGTCTGTTACTGTTGGGATAGGCGGGATGCTGGAGCTTCTGGGCTCTTCTTCAGGCCTGTGGAGTTATTATTATTCCGAACCGCTGCCAGTATTTTTGATCATGGGCTGGACAATGAATGTGTGGGCTGCCTGCGCAATCGGGCAAATTTTTGGGACGAATTTCAAAGAGGCGATAGCAGATTAAAATTACCAAACAAAAACAAAGTCCAGATCAAAATGTATCGTTCGAACTCGACGAAAGTAACCTTTTCTGGTGCCATAAATGCAATATCCCCTTACTAGAAGCCCAGTGCGGGATATGCAGGGAAAAAGGTGGAAGTGTCAACCTATCCCCGCCCGGAGATGTTCGTTTTGCTTCACCATATGAAAAAAATATAATCAATGACCTGATCTCAAAATTTTCCGGCGAAAATCCCATTTCGGAAAAACTTATCATTTTGAATAAAATCCCCGGTGAAGATAAAACCGATGAAATAATCGTGGACGGGCTTCATTTCGGGATATTGAGATTCGATATGAAAGAGCTTGTTTTCAAGCTCGACCTGATGATGGGAGGTGCATGCGCGCTTATCGCATCAGGAATAAGTAAAAAACTCGTGAATATCTCATCCGGCGGAAGGCATCTTAGCGGGAAGAACATAGATGGGACTGAAGTAATTGAATGTTCCGATGATATCATAAAAGGGGACACCGTACTTGTAACAGGTAAGAATCTTTGCGGGTTCGGGATAGCATATAGAGACAGCAAAGAGCTAAAAAACGCGGGACAATCATTAAAGATAAAAAAAATCGGATCAGGGAAAGTAACTTTTTTGCCAGGAAAACCAGGGCTTGAAGATGTCATCCGGGCAAATGCGCCACATATGAAACGGCTTGTGAAAGATGCGGTCAACACCATCAGGGGAATTTCAAACCAGGAAGAATTCAGGGATTTGCCGGTCTATGTTTCATTTTCAGGAGGCAAAGATAGCCTGACCACGCTTGATCTTACCCGCAGCGCGGTGAAAAAAACAATAAAAGTGTTTTTTGCAAATACTGGCATCGAGTTCCCGGAAACAGTTGAATTTGCACGCAGGTTCTGCAAGGAAAACGATATCGAACTAATTGAAGTCAATGTAAATGATGCATTCCGGGAGAATCTCCCGAGTTTCGGCCCTCCTGCGAAGGATTTCAGGTGGTGCTGCAAGGTCTGCAAGCTGGGACCTATTAATTCAGTAATAGAAGAGTGCACGCGCACAGGTAAAAAGTGCCTTACCATTGATGGGAAACGGAGATATGAATCATTTACGCGCTCACGGATCAATCCGAAAGAAGAGAATCCATTCATCCCGGGCCAGGTCAGCGTGTTCCCGATCCGCAACTGGCGCGCCATCGAGGTGTGGCTTTACATTTTTTATCGCAAGCTTGAATATAATCCTCTTTATGACGAGGGTTTCGAGCGCGTGGGATGCTGGCTTTGCCCTGCAGAACTGAGCGCGGAATACTACAGGTTCAGCCAGCTGCATCCTGAGCTTTTCATGCGGTGGAACGAATATCTTTTGAACTGGGCAAAGGACTATGGGCTGGATGAGACGTTTGTCAGGCACGGGTTCTGGCGCTGGAAAACACTTCCTCCAAAGATGATCCGCCTTGCTGAAGAACTCAAGATAAATACGAAATTGGGGCCCAAAAAAGAAGAGTTCGGTATAACAGTGACAGGAGGCGCTTCGCCATGCAGGACAGGCGGATATACAATGGAAGGAAATATCACAGGACTTTTGCCCCGGGAAGCGCAAAATATCGCAAATATCCTGGGTGAAAATGTTTATTCAGAAGAACTCGGTGTGTTGCTGATCCATACAAAAGGTGGAAATGTCAGGATATTCTCATCCGGGCACATTTCTGTTAATGCGCAGACAAATGAAGATGCACGATCTGTTTTTGAAAATGCTGCAAAACAACTGATACGAGTAAAAAAGTGTACAAAATGCGGGGTATGTTTGAAGGTTTGCCCTGTCAATGCCATTATTCTTGAGCCGGATCTTAAAATCGGAAAAATTTGCACTGGATGCGGTAAATGCACCGGATCATGCGTAGTCGTCAAATATTTTGACAGGATATTGCCCGATTTACTGTATAAATTTTTTTCCAATACTAAACTATAAATATTGTTCAAATCATACTACGATAACATTATAATGATGAGGTTGAAGTATCATGAAAACGGGTAGGATTTTAACAGGGATATATGGTCTTGATGAACTGATGGATGGAGGGTTCAGAAAAAATAGTGTCACTTCAATTTATGGAGGGCCGGGTGTAGGTAAAACCACTTTTGCATTGCAATACTCACTTTTCGGCCTGAATCACGGTGAAAAAGTAATTTACGTTTCCTTTGAGATGTCACAGCAGCAGATTATTCGTGATTGCACAGACATAGGATGGGGGGTCATTAAAGATTATATAGAGACAGGGGATCTGAAAATAGTCCATATTTTTGGAGAAGACCTGGAGTTTCCGAGCCTTGATATTACAGAAATCATAAAGAAATCAAGTCCCGGACCAAATCCGCGAATAGTAATTGATCCCTTCACATATCCTACATTTTATTCCGATAAAGAGAAAAGAAAATCAATCAGTACAATATTCCAGGATATGCGAGCATTTGGAACCACTGTTGTAGTTCTGGAAGAACCTGCCGATGGTGCAACTGCTACCAACTACGGAACTACAGGAGATTTCCAGCATATGAACAGGCTATTATCTACACCGCTATATTTATCTGATACGGTTCTATTCATGCAGAATCTTGGTTTTGGGGAAATGTATGACAGGACAATCAGGATTATGAAACATAGGGGATCCAAACATGGTGAAGGGATATATCCTTATTCTATAGAAACTGGATTAGGAATCGTGCTGAGAGCTTCGAAGAGACAAATTGACCGGGTAATGCCAAAAACCAAATTCGATGACAGGTTTGTGCAGGCTATTGAAAAAACAAAAGCCATGGGAAAACTGGGTCAAAAATTAAAGGTAAAAATTGAATCTGTGCGGAAAAACTGGGTACATGATGAAGACCCGCAACAAATTCTTGAACTTGTCCTGGGGGAAGAGATAAAAAGTTATGAAAATCGAACTTGAAGACACTCTTGACCAACTCTATGATATTGAAGGGATCGAAGCCTGTATGTTATACAGGATAGATGGGGTGCCCATAACCATAAGGGTCCCTGGTTACAGGGAACACCTTCTGGAAACTATGTTCTGGCTTGAGAAACATATAAGCCGGGTGCTCGGGGAGATGAACAGGGACGGTTTAAAGGAAACCATTTTTTATTTCAGGAACAACCGCATCCTGATTGCTCCTTCTTCAAGATCTACAGTACTTGTTACTGTTACTAAAGCTGAGGCCAACCAGCAGCTTATATCGCTTGAGACACTGCGTGCGACAAAACTCATAGAAGCATGTGTGACATAATTATAATCATTAAATAGAAAGAAATATAAGCAGGTTGAACTGTATAATTCAACCACGGGTGAGAAGACGCGATCTATTACTTTATTTAGCAATAAGAAAGATCACAGGGAGGCTGCTATTGATATAATAAATCAGGCCCGTGAGAGGCTTGATTTTAAGCCTGATCTTGTTTTGTTCTACGCTACTCTAAAATATCATGGTAAATATCAGGCAATGCTTGATATATTTCATAATGAATTTGGCGACATACCCCAAACAGGAGCCTCAGTGGATGGTATGATCTATCCCCATGACATGAGGACGGACGGTGCGGCACTTGTACTGTGCGAGGATAGCGATGCCAGGATACGGGTGGATGGGATTAAAGGTAATTCTGCAATTGGGTCGGCAAAAAAACTTGCAGCAAAGGTAAAATGTGAAAATGGGGTTGTTGCGCTGCATTTTCCAGTAGTACACGTACCAGGAGCTATAAAATCCGCCCAATTTGCAGCAAACGGTTTTTATTATAGTAATAAAATTAAAATAGAGACTTTAGAAAAACAGAAAGAGTCGGTGAGAAAATTCTCTGACTACTGTGATAAAGAAAGCATTATCAACCAACCATCAGCAATATTAAACCTGTTTGCCAGACAAACAAATTACAAAGTCCCAATTATAGGTATAAATGTACTGCATACACATGTCAGGTTCAACTCTCCTAATATATTCTGTAATTTTGAAGATATTGATGGCGGTATTGCCGCACTGACCATAGAGAAAAATAATGTCAGTGCCATTTATGATGATATCTTTCCTGATAAAGGGAAAACTCTAGATGAAACGAAGCTTATAGTGAGCAATGAATTTAAAATTATCAAGGAGTTTAAAGCAAGGTCTGAAAAAAATGTATTGATATCCTTGGATGACAAGTCACCCACCGAGGCCGTAAAAAACCTGATATATATATCAGAAGAAAAAGAAAAACAAATAAGTGAGCATCTTGACAAAGGTGATTTCAAAGTCCAGATGCCCTACGCCCTTTTATTCCTTAATAAAAAAACAAATGGTGCATTTCTTCTGGGGATGGGATCATATCTTCCTTTTGATTTGTTTCCTTTTTATATGGATATTTCTGATTATTCCGAAGAAGTTGCACTTGTATACGAATTAATTGAAGACAAATTTGATTCATTTTTGTCCTGTTTAAATAATTTGAAATATAATGATAAAAGATTTGTTTTTTTCTCTATTGATTTTGGAACTATCGCAGCATTCGGGAAGAAAACTCTTGAATATGAAGATAAAATAAATAAATTATTGGGTGATAATTATTTTGGAATTATCACAGCGCCAACGTCAGCATATATTCCAACAGAATTCAGATTGAGAAATTATCTGTCTGAAACCCACCACAATTCTTTTTTCAATAGCGGTGGAACAAGTACATGCCTGGAGATTTAAAAAAATGCACTCAATCCGATAAAAATAAAAGATCCATATATTGAATTACCCATACACTTAATTGCTTGAAAATCCCCTATATCTAAAGTCCAATCTTTTTTATGCATATGAATAAATGTATTTTGTAAAAAATAAATAAAAGGAATTATTATAATCAACATACCCGGACCAAATGTTTTTAAAGTAAATGGATTCAATAAAACCAAATAAAATAATACCATCAGGTAGCAGGAGTATCTTATAAGTTGGGATGGAAGGAAAACAACACCAAAGGTTTTTAGATCTGCTTTCTTATCTCCGGATATATCTTTTAAATCTTTTAATAGCAGTCCTGATATATTAAAGAAAAGGATCGCTATAGTCAATATTATTCCTTTTAAATTTAAATCCGAATACAAAAGCCAGATACTTAACGTGTAACAGGGTATTGCGATGCTATAAGCAATCAACTCACCCAGGTAATGGTCTTTTAACCTGAAACCAAGAACTTTTTTAAGAATAAGATTGTCTGAATACCACCATGTAACTATAAAACCGATAAGAACGTACAGATAAATTGGTCGTTTAAATTCATTAGATAAATAATAAACAAATAGCATAGAGAAGGCAAAAAGCATAACTGAAATAATAATAGCTTTTTTTTGCATCGAGATATCCCGGGTTAAAATCGTTTCTTTTCCCGATGCGATATCTTCCCTTAAGTCATTGCAGTGGTTCCATAAATTAGAGGGGAATATCAAAACCAATGAAACAAATATTCCAACCGCCAGAATTGGAAAATCATAGAATGACGACCCATTTCGCGATATTAAAAAAAGTGATATGGCAAAGAGAGGAAATGGGGAATATATTGAGACTGGAGTGTTACACAACTTTAGTAAATCTAGGTTTTGTCTCCAGAACATTTCTATATTAATTTTACATAAACCATAGACGTGTTGCCTTAAACATTTCTTCTGCTACTTTTTCTTCATCTTTTCTCTGTTTTTGGTTTGTCTGACTTTTCTTGTTTTCCATTTTATTTCAGTCTCCTTTATTTTGACCCTGGTAGGGCAATTATCCAATGACTGGAATTAATATAAGACAATACTAAATATAGTTTATAAATTATATTAAGAAAAATAGTTAAGAATCTTTGTTCCGTCATATTATTTAAGAAACTTCATATAATCTAATACTGATGTCAAATTTCGGAGAAAAAATAGATTCGATTCTTGAAATGCTGAAAAACGGTGATACAGTGGATATTAAATATATCAGGGATCAGCTACTGCTTTCAGACACAGCTATTTTCAAATTTATGGATGAATCCGGACTGATCGAATTAAATGAGGATACAGTAAGAATTACAAAATCAGGGTTGGAACTCCTGTTAATTGGCATTTGAGTTTATCATTTGGATTCATTATTTGAATGAGTGAAGATTTATGGATGTGAAAACAGCAATCCGAGCAAGAAGAAGCATCCGGGCATATGATCCCCGTGAAGTGGAAGAGGAAAAATTGGTGAGAATACTTGAATCAGGAAGACTTTCACCTTCAGCTTCAAACCGCCAGGAGCGCAGGTTTATCGTAGTAAGAGATGCAGGGAAGCGAAAAGCGCTTTCAGAAGCTGCAAGAAACCAGAAATTCTTAGCAGAAGCACCTGTGGTTATTGCAGCCTGTTCTGTCCAAAAAGATTATGTAATGGCATGCGGCCAGCTTGCTTATCCCATTGACACTGCGATTGCCGTGGATCATATGACACTTTCGGCAGTTGAAGAAGGACTTGGCACATGCTGGATTGGTGCATTCGATGAAAAAAAGGTCAAAGAAATATTAAAAATTCCGGATGAGATCCGGGTAGTTACGCTTCTGCCTCTTGGATATCCCTCAGATATCCCGCACCCCACACCAAGAAAAAATCTCGATGAGGTTGTAATGTGGGAGACATGGAGGAGCTAAGCAGTAATTTAGTTTGAACGGAACGTGTATAACGCAATCATACAGATTTTCACAGATAATCCAATCCTTGCGCATAAGTGAAATCCGTGTTCTATAGTTGAGTTCGAAAATAGCCGTAATATCCAATAGAAATGAAACCGCAGATAAACGCAGATGAACGCGGATTTATAGCTACGTATCTGCGTTTATCAGCGTTCATCTGCGGCTAATATATTACGGAAATTTAATAATCTTGCTATAAGAGATTACCGTTTCTCACTCTGGACAAGTTTTGCCCCGCGGTTCATCGCGATCTTACCTGTCCTGACCATTTCTTTTATCCCGAACTGTCGAAGCAATTGCTCTATGGCATTGATTTTGCTCTCATCCCCTGTTACTTCAATAACAAGCGATTTTATTCCCACGTCAACAATTTTGGCCCTGAAGATATCTACGATCTGCATTACTTCAGCGCGGGTTGTTGTATCTACACCGACCTTAATGAGTGCAAGTTCCCTGTTTACAGATTCTTCTGCCGGGATGTCACTTACCCTGATAACATCAATAAGCTTATTCAGCTGTTTTTCAACCTGTTCAAGTACATTGTCATCTCCGCTTACAAGAATTGTAATACGCGAAATATCCTTGTTTTCCGTAACACCAACAGCAAGGCTTTCTATATTGAAACCTCTTCTTGAGAATAAACCAGCGACTCTTGTTAAAACTCCTGGTTTATTTTCCACAAGTATGGCAAGCGTATGTTTCATTCTTGTCACTCCAGGTCCAGTATCTCATTGATGGCTGCTCCGGCTGGAACCATCGGGGATACATTTTCTTCCCGCTCAACTACAAAGTCAATAACTGTTGGCCTCTTAGATGCAACAGCTTCTTGAATAACATCCTTCACTTCACTCTTCCTGGTTGCACGCAATCCAAGAGCCCCATAAGCCTCTGCAAGTTTCACGAAATCCACGCTGTTTTCAAGGCATGTTGATGAATACCGCCTGTCAAAGAACAATTCCTGCCATTGCCTGACCATTCCAAGGAATCCATTGTTCAATATCGCAACTATAACAGGAATGTCCTCCTGGACGACTGTTGCAAGCTCCTGCGAGTTCATCTGGAAAGATCCATCACCCGAGATATCAATAACCGTAGAATCGGGTTTTCCAACCTTTGCGCCTATGGCCGCAGGGAAGCCGTAACCCATAGTGCCAAGGCCTCCGCTCGATATGAATGTCCCGGGAGTCTTATAATTGAAGAATTGTGCTGCCCACATCTGGTTTTGTCCGACTTCAGTAACAATTATAGCATCAGGGCATATCTCGCTTATCTGCTCGACCACATACTGGGGCCGAAGCAATTTATCCTTCTTATAGGTTAGGGGATATTCTTTTTTCCACGCTCCTATCTTTTTTATCCATCCATCCGTCTTTGCCTGTTCAATCTTTACATATTTAATAAGGCTCCTGAGAACATTCCTGGCATCCCCGACTATAGGGATATCTACGCGAACATTTTTACTTATCTCAGCCGGGTCGATGTCGATATGGATTATCTTTGCATTTGGTGCAAATGCAGATATCTTACCTGTAACCCTGTCATCAAAGCGTACTCCAACTGCGATTATCAGGTCAGATTCCTGGACAGCATAATTTGCATACCTTGTACCATGCATCCCCAGCATACCAACAGACAACGGATGAGCTGAGGGAAAAGCGCTCATTCCCATAAGGGTCGTGGTAACAGGAGCAAGTATGGTTTCAGCAAGGGTTCTCAATTCCTCGGATGCCTTTGAGAAAATAATACCTCCACCTACATAGAATATAGGCTTTTCAGATTTTGCGATTAAAGACGCAGCCTTTTTTATCTGCTGTTCATTTCCTGCATATGTTGGTTTATACCCGCGCAATCTTACTTCCTGCGGATATTCAAAGTCTATTACCTCTATTTGAGTATCCTTGGGTATATCGATCAGTACAGGTCCGGGGCGGCCTGTCTGGGCAATATAGAACGCTTCCTTGAAAATCCTGGGTATGTCTTTTGCATCCTGGACCAAATAATTGTGTTTTGTGATCGGAAGAGTTATGCCTGTGATGTTTGCTTCCTGGAATGCGTCATAACCTATAAGCGGCCTGGGCACCTGGCCTGTAATTGCTATCATGGGAACAGAATCCATATATGCGGTTGCAATGCCTGTTACAAGATTTGTAGCCCCCGGTCCTGAGGTGGCAAGACATACACCCGCTTTACCGGTAGCTCTTGCATAACCATCCGCAGCATGGGCTGCAGCCTGCTCATGTCTTACAAGAATATGCCTTACATCTGCATCGTATAACTCATCGTAAAGCGGAAGAACCTGTCCTCCCGGATATCCAAAGATAACTTCGACATTTTCGCAGTGGAGCGATTCAATTACTGCACGTGCACCAGACATTTTCTGTTTTGTCATTTTTATCAACCTTTAACACTGACTGATATTGTATAAATATTTCTTTTCGATCTATTTTTTTTCCTGTTGTATTAGTCTGTTTATGCCTTCAAGAACTGCCTCAACTGATGCCATTATGATGTCTGTCCTTGCTCCTCTTGCGGTTATTGTTTTTCCGCCTTTGCTGAGTTTTATCCAGACTTCAACCAGGGCATCGGTTCCGCCTGTGATGGCATCAACATGGTATTCATCAAGATGGATATCCGCTACCCCTGAAAGGGCTTTTTTTAATGCGTTTATTGCGGCATCCACAGGTCCTGTTCCCACGCCTGCTTCAACGACATGATTCCCGTTTACTTTCAACCTGACAGAAGCAGTAGGCATCACAGTATTTCCGGCCACGACCGTAAGTTCTTCAAGCTTGATATTTGCTTCCTGGTATATTCCAAGGACTGTCTCTGCTATTGTCTGGAGATCTGCATCCGTGACCCGTTTTCCTTTATCTCCAAGTTCTTTCATCCGGATAACGATATCATCGATCTGTTTTTCGCTTGCTTCAAGCCCCAGCTCCTTTAATGCAAGAACTACTGAACTTCTTCCTGCGTGTTTTCCGAGTACGATATTTCGCTCACGCCCCACAAGCTCAGGTGTTATTGGTTCGTATGTGGCGGTATTTGCCAGGAGTCCGTGGACATGGATGCCTGCTTCATGGGTGAATGCATTCCCACCTACTATTGACTTATTGGGGGCAACAGGGACGCCGCTTAACCTGCTCACCATGCGTGAAGTGGTGTATAGACCTTTTATATCGATCGCTGTTTTGTGTTTATACAGTGAATAAAGAACCATTACCACTTCTTCAAGCGAGGTGTTCCCGGCGCGTTCCCCGATGCCATTTATTGTAACATGTGCCTCATTTGCGCCTGCGCGGAGAGCGCTAACAGTATTGGCTGTAGCCATCCCGAAATCATTGTGGCAGTGAATGCTTACAGGAGCATGAAGCCGGGACAGGTCAGTGAATATATCGTAGGTTTTTTCAGGAAGAAGGATGCCCACAGTATCGCAGAAACACAGCCTGTCAGCTCCTGCATCGATCCCTGCATTATAAACTGATTTAAGATATTCAAGGTCTGCCCTTGATGCATCTTCCCCGCTTAATTCTACAATTAATCCATGAGATTTTGCGTACTCTGTCATTTGTGCAGCCAGTTCACGGACAGAATCCCTGTCTTTTTTCAATTTCTGCTGGATATGGAGATCAGATACAGGAACAACAAGGTGGATTGAGTCAACATCACAGCTAATGGCTGCATCAATATCTTCTTTCTTAATACGGCAGTAGCTGCATATCTCGGCATTTAATCCTGCTTTTGCTATTTCTTTTATCGAGGCACGCTCACCCTCGGAAGTGATAGCAGAACCTGCTTCCAGGATATCAACGCCAAGACTGTCTATCTTCCTTGCGATCAACAGCTTGTTCTCTGTTGTGAGTGAAACTCCGGGTGTCTGTTCTCCATCCCTGAGGGTGGTATCTAGAATTTTTATATTTTTAAATAAAGGAAATCCCTTCTATTATTTGATTGATTATGAATCGAGTATAACGGTCTTGAGTTGTATATTACTTTTTCTGTTAGACTGCACACCGTAATCAGAAAAACTTATCCACGATTTCAACCGCCCTTGCGATCAATTCCGCGCTCTTTTCAAGGTCTGTCATGTTCAGTACCGATACCGGAGTATGGATATAACGTGTCGGCATACTGATAACGCCTGTGGGTATTCCTTCCTTTGTAAGGTGTATCGCTGTTGCATCAGTAGTGCCGCCGCTTCCCACTTCAAGCTGGTACGGGATATTGTTTGCCCCGGCTGCCTCTTTTAGCCACGCTAACACCGATTCAGGAACGATTATCCCGCGTCCGTCAGCATCACTTACAGTTACAGACGGGCCTTTTCCCATCTCGATAGAAGAATCTTTTTTATCAATTCCCGGATGGTCTCCTGTTATGGTTACATCAGTAGCAAGAGCCACATCAGGACTCAATCTGAAAGCAGATGTCCTTGCTCCTTTTAATCCTACTTCTTCCTGGACGGTAAACACTGCATGGACCGTTGCTTTGACGTCTTTCATCATGCTAAGCGCCTCGATCAGCATCACGCAGCCTGCCCTGTTATCAAACGCCTTCCCTGTGACAAAGTCATTCCCCAGGGATTTGAAATCAATATCAGAAGTGACAGGAGTTCCAGTTTTTACACCTATTTTATCTGCATCTTCCTTGCTTGTTGCCCCGATATCAATAAACATATCATCGGCTTTTATTACTTTATTCCTTTCCTCTTCTTTTATTACATGAGGGGGTTTGGAGCCAAGAACGCCATAAACAGGGCCGTTCTCCGTATGCATGATCATTCTCTGGTTAAGAAGGGTCTGGTCGAACCATCCCCCGGTTTTTGTGAACCGGGCAAAGCCTTTATCGTCAACGTATTTTACCATTAGCCCGATCTCGTCCATGTGGGCGGCAAGCATGACAACAGGTTTTTTTCCTTTTTTTGTAGCAATGAGGTTACCCATCTTATCAGTTGAAATTTGATCAACATAGGGCTTTACTTCTTCTTCAATTATTTGCCTTATATTTCCTTCGTATCCCGAAACACCATGTGCATTCGATAATCTCTCTAAAAGCGCTTTTCTGTCAAACATAAATTTCACTCCGGTTCTAATTGTATGCTGATGTAATTAAATTATTGGGAACGTGTTGGTGCCCCAGTGTGCAACACAAAGCCATTTACTTCAAATAGTATGTAGTGGAGAATTAGGGTCTAATAGGGGGTTGATGCACTTATACAGGCCTTGTACATCGTACGGGGTATACCGGTGACTGCAAACGATAGGACTCTCATGCTCCCAAAAAGTAATGGAAAACTAAAATAATTTTCTTCAAATTAAAAATCAAGCGCAAATTTCTCCAAAAGTGCCGATTCAATTATTTCTTATATACATTCTTTCGATGACCCACTTTGAGAACAAGAATTCGAAGCGTATCATTCTGTATATCAAAAATGACGCGATAATCGCCAACTCGGAGTCGAAAATATGGATCACCAACCATTTTTATCACATCAAAATGGTAGGGATTTTCACCTAGTTGTGAAACTTTTTTATAAATTCGATTTGCAACTGTTCTTTCCAATTTTTTAAGTTCTTTTGCTGCTGATTCTGACCAGATTATTTGAAATTTCATCAGAATCCCATTTCTTTAGCAAGCTCTTCATGTGTAATGTATTTACCGCTCTTGATCTCTTTTATTGCAGATTCGATCTCTTTTTTTGTTTCTTTATTGAGTTCTTGAACGTCCTCAATGAGCCTCTCCAAAACATCGTTATAGGTTTCCCGTTCAAAGAGCTTCATTTGAGTTAATATAGATTTGACATCTTCTTTTACTTGGATCGTTGTAACCATGATACTTCCTTTTCATTTCAATACATTTATAGGTTATCATAGAGCCCTATAATATATTATAGCAACCCATTTTATAATGTGAGATAAGCGCCTGATTTGAATACTGAAATCGAGCAACAATGAGTCTACAGGATGCCCCGAATTTCCAATCCGGCGTCCGTGACTGAAGGCGATAGAACCCTGATGCTCCTGTAAGCCAATAGAACGCCAGAACAAAATCCTGAAATGCTGAAAAAAAGGCGCATATTATGGGAAAAATTATTTTATTAAAATGTTCATATTAGAGACAAGCAGAGAAAAAAGACAATAAACAATAATGAGATTGAATAATGAAAAAGCGGTAAAAGTGAAATATGCGAAATTTTAAATATTTTATAAAATCTTATAAAGTCATTTGGAAATATGCGGGCATATGGACACTAATGGTAGGAATACTCGATGGACAGCTTCTTGGAGCTACCGGTTTTGGCATTCTCAGACCTATAACTGAATTCGCTGGAGGATTTCTTGGAATGTTCTTTGGGGTAATCTCTGGCATATTTGTTGGATTTTTCACAGGAGCCATTTTAGGAATCATTTTAGTAACAATAAATAAATTGACCGACTATAATAAGATTATTGGTATAATTGTTGGATTATTTTCTGGAATATCTCTGGCTATGTTCGAATTTATAATTTTTGCTGGGTTTGATATCGCGACTGCATCGACAATTATCAATGAATCTGGATTAGGGGGATATATTTACTATGGAGGAATAGGGGTGATAATAAGTTTAGTTAGTTTTGAAAATATTAAAGAACAAGCCGGGAAAGAAAGTAACTCTGAGAGAGTATCAGCTTAGATAGCCTATGCATAAAAAAAGACAAAAAATTAAAAATATTATTTTTTAGCTAATAGATAGCTGGCGATTATGATAACGACCAAAGATACAATACTTATCACAAGGCTTAATCCCGGACGCGCGCCAGTAGCGCCTTCCACGCCGCCGATAATTCCTATTGCATACAATATGTAACCAACTGTTTTTTCATTGAACTCCATAATTCGACCTCTTATTGTTTATATAAGATTCTAAGTATTATAAATAGTTAACTGTCCAATTTTTTCTTCTTCATCCGGATAACATACACAGTAATCAGGCTTATGGCTGCCAGCAACATACCTAAACCAGCAACGTTAGGGGATGGTTCTTGTTTTTCATCTGAATCTGAAGTTGACGGGATTTGCATATCCGGTTTTTCTTGATCAGTTGAATAATTTCCCGGGTCAATAGGTGCGACTTTTAGCAGGAAAAAATCCGCGCCCTGCGGTCCTGTTGAATCCTTAGTTCCTGACAGGATATAGCCTCCGTCTTTTGTTTGCTGGATTGAATTTGGGACATCATATATTGTCCCGAATGTATTGTGCCACTGAATATTCCCATTATTGTCGGTTTTTATTAACTGGAAATTTACATCTGGAAATTCTGTAATTTGGGGATGGGTCTCTACCAGAAAAACATAACCGCCATCATAAGTCTCATATACAGATTTTGTCCTGTCATCATTACCCTGTCCCAACATCTTTTCCCACTGTTTATTTCCCTCTTTATCTGTTTTCATGACCCAGCCATTGGATATCTCATTATACCCTGTATTTTCTACTACTGAATGCCATGCCTTCCCACCAACAATAAGCCCCCCATCGGAGGCCAGTTGGACAGATTCGGTTATGAAATTCCAGCCGGTTCCCCCGAATGTCTTAAGCCACTGCTTATTTCCCATAAAATCTGTTTTCAAAATCCAGGCATTGGTATTTGGAAGTATATATTTCGTTCCTGCTACGATATAACCCCCGTCAGGGGTTTGCTGGACAGAACGCACTTCATTGCTGCCTCCTTCCCTATAAGAAATATTCCATTGCTCGTTCCCTTTTGAGTCTGTTTTTATGAGCAAGAGCCCAAATATTGATCCTCCTCCGGTCAATTCCTTAATTCCAGCGACAATATACCCGCCGTCCTTTGTTTCCTGCACTGAAATCGCATCATTATATCCGGGTCCCCCGAACGTTTTTTCCCATTCCATATTCCCTTCAGGGTCGGTCTTAACCAGCCATAATAATTGCCCCGAACTATTAAAAAAACGTTTAGATCCTGTAAATATATAACCTTCATCTTTTGTTTGCAGGATTGAATTCACACCTCTCTGGGCATCCGGTCCTCCAAAGCTCACGTTCCACTGTTCATTTCCCCCCTGATCGGTTTTTACAAGCAGAACACCTATCCCATATTGGATTTTCGCATCACCTGCTATGATATACCCATTATCTGCGGTCTGAACAGCGCTTTTTTCATAATCGTCACCCGATACTCCAAATGTCCTGTGCCACAACTCTTCCGGAGGTATTGACTTTTGCACATGGACAGCTATGCTTTTTGAACTTATCGCAGTATTTCCATCCATTATCGATAAATTTACTGTGTAATCACCTTCAAATGAATAAGAATGGGCCATTATTTTGCTTATCGTTCTTTCTTCGGTATTATCCCCGAAATCCCAGTTATAAGATATATTGGTCACATTATTACTGTTCCATGAAACGTTGAATGTTATTGTTTGATTTACGGCAGGATATTTCGGTCTGTATAAAACCAGTGGGGCCGGAGTTATTTTTTTTATTTTTATAAGTCTGTTAGTTCCGGAAAAGAGATAACCACCATCTGCTGTCATAAGAACTGGAATGACTTCGCTTGCATTGAATTTATTCACCCACTGGTAATCCCCTTCAGGATCAATTTTCAATATCCTGTCACTACCAAATATCATAAAACCATCTGATACCTGCCGGATATTCACGCTGAAAAATCCTGAATATGTCCTGTTCCATTGGTTTTTCCCATCCGTACCGAATTTACCCACCCATAAATCCTGCATATTTCTCCCCCAGATAATAATACCGCCATCAGGGGAATTGAAGGTAAATATTATCTGTATCCTGTTGAATTCCTGGAAAGTCATGTTCCATTGTTTATTTCCATCCGGATCGGTTTTTATAAGAGATAGGTCATGATCCCAGCTATCGCAACAGATGTAAGTTTTCCAGACAGCAATGTAGCCACCATCTGATGTTTCCAGGACTGATTCTATTCTTCCCTCATACTGTCTTCTTTCAATGGTTTTTCTCCATTGCTCTTTTCCATAGGAATCGGTTTTAGTAAGGTAGATATCCGAAAATTTTATTCCAGACCATTCTGCAATAATGAATCCGCCGTCTGAAGTCTCATGGAAAGGATTGCCATCATGGATTTTCCTGCTCCATTCTTCCCTGCCTTCGGTATCTGTTTTTATGATCCAGTTCTCATGCCAGGAATCTCCGATATATAATGTGCCTGAGAAAAGGTAGCCTTTATCAAGGGTTTGATGGACGGAATTTTTACTGGTCCACATTATATCGGAATAAATTGTTTTTTCTGCCTTAGAATAGCTATTTTCCCATTGTTCGTTTCCTTCCCGATCCGTCTTTAAGAGGACAAAATTAGAATCTCCACTTCCTGCAAGTATAAAACCACCATCCGATGTCTCCTGGACGTAATGCAAATAGCTGATTCCCCTGTAACTCCTGTTCCATTCCTCCTCAGGCAGAGCTGCGCCTGATTGGCCAATGGATACCAACAGTATCAATAGAATAATAAGAGATGTTTTATATTTTCTGGAAATCATAGTATATGGTAGCTATCTACTTCATATTTAATCCTTACGATTAATAGACTGGTCAGATTAATTATAATAATGCATGTTCTTATAAATTAAGGCCAAAATGAAATTAAGATGTTACCTTTCTCTTTTCTTGACCAGGCATTTCATATCACTCCCGACCAGATCCTCCCTCCCTGCCATCTTCAGCCCCTCAACCACAAGCCTGTAATTCCGTTCATCCCTGTATTGCAGAAGCGCCCGCTGGATCCTTTTTTCCCGTCCTTTAGCCACATGCACTTTTTCCATTGTAAAAGGATCAACACCCGTATAGTACATACATGTGGAAGCCGTCATGGGTGTTGGGGTGAAATCCTGCACCTGCTCAGTGTAAAGGTTATTATTGCGGATATATTCGGCAAGCCCAACCATGTCTTCCACTGTACATCCGGGATGCCCTGACATGAAATAAGGAAGGATATATTGCCGTTTCCCGAATCTTTTATTTTCTGCGTCAAATCGCTTCCTGAATTCCTCGAACACTTCTTTTCCAGGTTTATTCATGATATCCGTGACATGTTTTACTATGTGTTCAGGCGCAATTTTGAGGTGGCCGCTCACATGATGCTCACAGAGTTCGCAAAGATAATCAGATGTATCTCTAAGCACAAGGTCATAGCGAATCCCCGAACCTATGAACACTTTTTTAACTCCTTCTATTTCAAGGAGGCGCCTGAGGAGTTCTACCTGGTTTTTATGGCTTGGGTCAAGGCTTTTGCAGTCCATACATATTTTATCAGCGCATGCGCCCTCTCCTTCCCACCGCTTGCATTGCATCGAATACATATTTGCAGTTGGCCCTCCCACATCCTGCACGATGCCCTTAAAATCAGGCATGTTCACCATTCTTTTTATTTCCCGTACAATTGATTCTATGCTCCTGCTCTGGATTATCCTTCCCTGGTGATGGGTGAGGGCGCAAAAAGAACACGATGCAAAACACCCGCGGTGGCTCACGACCGAAAATTTGACAGGGGCAAGCGCTGGTATGGGCTTATTATAAGAGGGATGCGCTTTTCTAGAAAAAGGAAGTTCATATATATGGTCGAGTTCCTGGGTACTCAGAGGCATTGCAGGTTTATTCTGGATTATTATGGTTTTCGGGTGCGGTTGGACAACAGGTCTTCCCCTGACAGGGTCCTGTTCCTGGTAATGGAGGTTGAATGCTTTTGCATAGAGCTCTTTATCGCGCGCTACGTCAGGAAATCCGGGAATCTCCATATACCCATCATGCGTGGTGGAGCGCCATTTGTTTATTTCCATTTTAACAGTTGTTCCTGCGATGTTTGTGATCTCTTTAATGTTCCCGCCTTTTGAAAGGCAATTTGCGATCTCCACAACCTGTCTTTCTCCCATTCCGAAGACGATCATATCCGCAGGCGCATCCGCAAGAACGGACTGGCGCACCGAATCAGACCAGTAATCATAATGGGCAAACCGCCGCAGGCTTGCTTCAATTCCACCTAGAATTATCGGTGTATCAGGGAAAATCGAATGAAGTTTATCAGAATATACAATTGATGCGCGGTTTGGCCGCAGTCCCCCTTTTCCGCCGGGTGAATAGACATCATCGCTCCTGATTTTGAGGTTCGCAGTGTAATTATTTACCATGGAATCAACATTTCCCGAACTGACACCGAAGAAGAACCGCGGTTTTCCTAACTTTTTAAAATCATCATTGCTCTTCCAGTCAGGTTGTGCTATGATACCAACAGTAAATCCTGCATCCCAGAGAACGCGCCCGATCAATGCTGTCCCAAAAAAAGGATGATCAACATAGGCATCTCCCGTAACAAGGATTATGTCGAATTCCCGGATGCCGAGTTTTTTAGCTTCCCGGAATGACATCGGGAGGATTGGGGGTTGGGATTTCATGATTTTGATATAAAATGATCATTATCCTTTATATGTGCTGTCAGGGAATAAAGGAGGATTTCCTACCCGCGCCTTAGTACAGTTTCCAACCGCATCCCTGACGGCGCGCCCGGTGGATTGGGATCAGGAGAAACTTCGGAATTCGAGAAATAGAGATTTGAGTAAAATATAACTTGAATCAGACCCATTTGAATATCGGGTGAGTTATTTTGAAAGACATAATTGAAATAATCAAAACAAGGCGGTGTGTCCGCGAATATAAAGAAGATGCCGTATCGGATGAAGATATACAATTCCTGATTGATT
This sequence comes from Candidatus Methanoperedens sp., assembly GCA_012026795.1. Lineage (NCBI taxonomy): Archaea > Methanobacteriati > Methanobacteriota > Methanomicrobia > Methanosarcinales > Candidatus Methanoperedentaceae > Candidatus Methanoperedens > Candidatus Methanoperedens sp. The sequence continues at coordinate 23,385 of VEPM01000026.1, read as the reverse complement.
GCGCAAGATATGCTCCAACAGGCTTTAATATGCAGCCATGGAGCTTTCTCGTGATTAAAAACAAAGACTTATTACAGAAGTTATCCGAAAGCGGTAAGAAGTCAATGATTCCGATTCTTGAACCAGTGAAAAACAGTTCCAGGAAAGCTTCGGATTTTCTTGTTTTTCTCAAAACAAAGGGAACAAACATGTTCTATGGTGCTCCTGTGCTTGTCATAGTACTGGGAAATAAAAACTCTCCCACGGTTGATTTCGATTGTCCGATGGCTGCGCAGAATATGATGCTGGCTGCTCATTCAAAAGGTATCGGAAGCTGCTGGATTGGCGGTTTACTCCCGGCTCTCATGGATGAAAAATTATTAAAAGAGCTTGGCGCACCTGATGGCTATAAAGCAGTTGCTCCATTGATATTCGGATACCCGAAGGGTAGGACTGAAATGCCTGAGAAAAATGAGCCCGATGTGAAATGGTTAAGGTAGCTTCTAAAATTTCATAATCCCATGAATTTCATATCTTAAATTATTTATATAATTATTGAGACTTTCTATGTCTTTTATTCTTTTTTTTGAAAGGGATCTTAACCTTAACCTGATTTCGGTATTGGGCACAATACCATAAGCAGAGAGATGTTTAATTATTTTGCGTGCAACTATGCTTCCTCTTTTATCCCAGTCGGTCAATAGCACGATTTCTTTTCCGGCCCTTGAGAGCGAATCCGTAAAATCAAGCAATGGCTGCTGCGAAGCAAACTGGAAATCACCATTGATGCCAAGATATCGCAAAGACCCTTCATCCTTCCTGCCTTCGACAATGATAATTGCTCCGGCCTGTGCAAATTCCTTAAGTTCCAGGATAATCTCTTCGAGTTTTTCAAGACGTTCTATATCTTCAAGATCACTTTGCATCATTTCGAGCCCAGTATTTCTAAAATTTCTTCCGGGTTTCCCTGGAAGATCATTACTGATTTCTTACTGCTTGCCAGACCGGATACTATCTCTATATTTTTAGAATTAGTATTAAATAATTTTGATAAAAACGAAATAAGCTCTCCATTGGCTTTGCCTTTTTGCGCCCTTTCTGCGATCCTTACTTCAATACGCTTGCGCCATGGATTATAACCCTGGATTGCAGTTTCTTTTGCTCCTGCCGTTATCTCAAGATCAAGGATCACCCCTTCCCGGGCGGCTTTGATGGCATCTTTCATTGGTTCTAAAATGATGGGATTGGTATTAATCATATGCCATTATGACTATTAGAAAACATTTTAACCATTTGAAAAAGGATTTAAACAAATAAGTGAATATTTTCAATTAAAGGGGAATTTTATTGGAAAAGATTGATATAAAAAATTATGACCTGATCGTGATCGGAACAGGTTCGGGAATGAATTATGTTGGCCCAATACTTGAAAAGAACCCTGGTTTCAAAATTGCTGTAATTGATAAAGATGAACCGGGCGGAATATGCCTTACCCGCGGATGCATACCTTCCAAACTCCTGCTATATCCTGCTGAACTTATAAGGACAATAGGAACAGCAGGAAAATTCGGCATAGATGTGGAATTGAAAAATATTGATTTCAATCATATTATGGATAGAATGAGGTCAATAATTTCAGAAGACATTGAATCCATACGTGAAGGACTTTCCAGCGACCCCAATATTGATTATTATCACGATATTGCAGAATTCGTGTCACCATATACTATGAAAGTTGGTGCCACGACCATTACTTCAAAAATGATATTTCTCTGTACAGGCTCAAAAACGATCATACCACAAATAAAAGGGCTGGAGGAAGCAGGTTATCTCACGAGTGATACTGTACTGGAAATGACAAAGCTTCCAGCAAGTGTTGCCATAATCGGCGGTGGATACATAGCAGCAGAGTACGGCCATTTTTTCTCTTCGATGGGTTCTAAGGTAACCATTATCGGAAGAAACAGGCAGTACATCCCTGGAGAAGAGCCGGAGATTTCAATGCTGGCAAAAAGAGATATGTCAGGATTCATGGACATCATCACAGGTCATGAAGTCGAAGAAGTGCAAACAACAGAAAACGGGAAGAAAAAAGTCATTGCCCGGAGAGAAGGGAAACAGGTTGATATTATTGTTGATGAGATTTTAGTTGCTTCAGGGCGGGGCCCCACCCATGACATCCTGCATCCTGAGAAAGGGGGAATAAATACAGATGCAAGAGGATGGATTGTTGTAAATGAGTTTCTTGAGACAACACAGCCTGGTGTCTGGGCTTTTGGGGATGCTAATGGAAAATATCTCTTCAAGCACGTGGCAAATTATGAATCAAGGGTAGTTTTCTATAATGCTATCATGAAACAGAAGATCAAAATGGATTATCATGCAGTCCCTTATGCTGTTTTCTCATATCCTGAGATAGCAGGCGTTGGAATGGCAGAAAAAGAAGCCATTGAAAAATACGGACAGGCAAACCTGCTGATTGGTTTCTGGAATTATGAAAATACGGCAAAAGGAACAGCCATGGACGCAAAAGATTATTTTGTAAAGATCATATTGGAGAAAAGTACCAAACGGATATTAGGCGCTCATATTATAGGCCCTTATGCATCTATCCTTATACAGGAAATAGTGAATCTCATGTATACAAAAGAAGAAAATCCGGAGCCTGTATATCAGGGAATGCATATCCATCCCGCATTAAGCGAGGTTGTCCAGAAAGCCTTTTATTCATTGGTGCCTCCGGAACATTATCATCATATCCTGGGACATATGGGGCTGGAATAAACAATTGACCCGGTTTCCTAAGTATGATTAATTTAATTTTTCAACTGGATTTGGCTCATTCTGGCAATAACCTTTTTATACCCCTAAACAGATTATATAATGCTAATTTTCTCATTTTCTGTGATGAGGTTTAAGAGGTATTTAAAATGGATAATATGGAATATAAAGGAACTACCACAATAGGGTTGGTTTGCGATGAGGGTGTAGTATTTGCCACTGAGAAAAGAGCTACGATGGGACATTTTATTGCAAGTAAGGATGCAAAGAAAGTCTATCAGATTGATGATCTCGTGGCAATGACCACAGCAGGCTCCGTAGGTGACGCCCAAAGACTTGTAAAGTGGATGCAGGTTGAGTCAAAACTTTACAAAATGCGAAGAGAAGAACCCATGACTGTAAAGGGTATAGTAAGTCTACTGGCAAATATTTTGAGCAGTAATAGATATTACCCTTATTATGTCCAGCTTCTTGTTGGCGGGGTCGATAAAAATGGCCCCAGTATTTATTCCCTTGACGCTGTAGGCGGAATTATTGATGAGAGAAAAGCTGTTTCAACAGGCTCAGGTTCACCGATGGCATACGGTGTTCTTGAAGACAGGTATGTAGACAATATGCCCATTGATGATGGAGTTGAACTCGCAGTGCGCGCGCTGCATAGTGCCATGAAGCGTGATTCAGCATCTGGTGATGGCATTAATGTCGTAAAGATCACCAAAGATGGATTTATGCAAGTGGCAGATGGCGTAGTTAAGAAAATACGTGACACACTTGCATAAATTCATATTTTATTTTTAGGATATTTAAGTTTTTTTTAGAAGGAAAAAAATAATGACAGTTGAAGAAGTATTAAATGATTTGAAAAAGAAAATAAAAGCGCAGCTTCCCAAGGATATCACGATCTCTGATGTGGATTTTGAGGGGCCTGAACTTGTTATTTATACCGAAGAGCCAAGAAAATTCGCTGATGACGGGGATCTTATCAAGGGTCTTGCCAAGGAACTGAGAAAACGCCTTGTTGTAAGGCCTGATCCGAAAGTTCTTGCACAGCCCGAAGAAGCGATCAGTGCAATTGCAAAGATTGTTTCAACAGAATCCGGAATTTCAAATCATTTTTTTGATGTGGATACCGGTGAAGTTGTAATTGAAGCGGAGAAACCCGGGCTTGTCATAGGAAGGCATGGCGAAACACTTCGCGAGATCACAAAAGAGATCGGATGGACACCAAAGGTGGTCCGCACACCTCCTATGAAATCCACGACCGTAAACAATATCCGCCAGTTCATGCGCGCTAACAAGGAAGAGAGGAAAACTCTTCTTAAAACCATAGGCCGAAAGATACACCGCGGTATTTCATCCAAGGATAAATGGGTACGGCTGACCACTCTGGGTGCCTGCCGTGAAGTCGGACGCAGTTGTTTTTTGCTATCGACTCCTGAAACAAGGATCTTAATTGACTGTGGTGTAAACGTTGGCGGTGATGATAATGGCTCACCCTACCTGTATGTGCCTGAGGTGCACCCTATAAGCCAGATCGATGCAATAGTTCTTACTCATGCGCATCTTGACCATATCGGGCTTGTTCCGTTATTGTATAAATATGGATTTGAAGGGCCGGTTTATTGCACGCCTCCCACGAGAGACCTGATGGCCTTACTTCAGCTGGATTATATCGATGTTGCCGCCCGTGAAGGCAAGAAAAGCCCATATGAATCGGTTATGATCCGTGAAGTTCTCAAACATACTATAACATTGAATTATGGGGATGTTACGGATATCGGTCCGGATATGAAACTGACATTCCATAATGCAGGTCATATCCTTGGTTCTTCTGTCGCTCATTTCCATGTCGGGGATGGCCTGTATAATATAGCTTTTACAGGCGATTTCAAATATGAGAAGACACGCCTGTTCGATCCTGCCATTAATGATTTCCCCCGGGTGGAAACAATTGTCACGGAAGCGACTTACGGCGGATCAAGGGATATGCAGCCTTCAAGAAAAGATGCTGAACGGCATTTGCAGGAAATAGCCAGGGAAACCCTTGATAACGGCGGAAATCTCCTGATACCGACATTCGCTGTTGGAAGAAGCCAGGAAGTCATGATAGTGCTTGAAGAAGCAATACGCAAAGGAGTAATCCCGGAAGTACCGGTTTATCTTGACGGCATGATCTATGAAGCTACGGCAATTCATACAACCCACCCGGAATATTTGAACAATGAACTGAGAAACCAGATTTTCCATAAAGGTATGAACCCATTCCTTGCAAAATGTTTTGTCCAGGTCGATTCAAAAGAAAAGCGGCAGAAAATCCTGGATGACCGTGAATCCTGTATAGTTCTTGCCACATCAGGCATGATGAACGGCGGCCCTGTTATGGAATATTTAAAGGCATTCGGGCCTGAGGAAAAGAATACGCTTGTTTTCGTAGGTTACCAGGCTGAAGGTACACTTGGCAGGCGTATCCAGAAAGGCTGGAAAGAAATACCCATGCATGCAGCCGGAGGAAGAACAGAGACAGTAAAGATTAACATGAATATTGATACAGTTGATGGATTCTCAGGCCATTCTGACAGGATGCAGCTTATGGAGTATATCCGAAAAATGAGACCAAGACCCGAACATGTCCTGACCCAGCATGGAGACGAAAAGAACTGTATGGACCTTGCCAGTTCGATATATCGGAAATTCAAGATTGAGACCAAGGCGCCAATGAATCTGGAAACGATACGGCTTGCTTAGAGTGATTTAAGGTATAATGAAATGCGATGAATTAAGCTGAACCATAGATGAACCCGTAATGTCGCACACTGGAAGGTCAGCTCATCAACCTTTTCCATTTATTAGTACTACTTTAATCACACAATACTATTTATCAGTGCTACTAAATAACAAAATATAAAAAAACGGGTTAGAAATAAGATTATATTAGTGGGTAGGAAATGGGTTATGTTAAGAACGCGACAAGAAAGAGTGGAATTATTAAAAGCGGGTATTTTTGGAAAGACAATAGAAAGGCTTTATATAAAATATAACCATTTTATAATAATGGGCAATCCTGTTTATAAGCTGGTTGAAATTAATACTGAGAAAAGTAAGGATATCGCCATTAACCAGGAAGCAACCGCTGAATCAAGTTTGTAGAACTTGTAAGTAATGATATGCAGCGCCATAAAGAGCAGAATATAGAATTTCTCCTTTCTCGCAATTTTCAAGGAGAAGCGACGTATCCCTTAAACTTAGTTTTGAGCCTTCTATCCTGTTGGTGTCATAAGTGAATTTGATGATGGAATTCTCAAGTTCTTTTTTTTCAACTTTAATGAAATATTGTATTTTTGATTAATGCAGGGTTAGACGGATGGAATAGACAGGACAAACAAAATATTTACCCCAATAACCCCAATAAAGAACTACAAATGGAAGATATCAATAAAAACCTGAAAATCGCAATAATCCTGACCACGTTCATCTTTTTCCTTGAATTTGCAGGCGGGATAATATCGAACAGCCTTGCACTGCTCTCGGATGCGGCTCATGTTTTCATGGATGTTATCGCCTTATTGCTCACTTATGGGGCAATCAGGATCTCAGCGCGCCCATCCAGCAGGAATGTGACCTTCGGTTATCACAGGTTTGAAATATTTGCCGCCCTCATCAATGGATTGACAATAATAGGGATTTCGGTTCTCATCTTTTATGAGGCATATGAGAGGATTTTAGACCCCCCTCCCGTAAAAGGCTTTGAAGTGCTGATTATCGCAACGGTCGGGCTTCTGGCCAATACCTGGGCGGCTTTAAAACTGCACGGGCATCATGACCTCAATATCAAAGGTGCCTATCTCCATGTTATCAGTGATGCTCTTGCATCAATAGCCGTAATAGCAGGCGCAGTAGTTATTATTTTCACCGGGAATAATATTGTTGACCCCATCTTAAGTATTATAATAGGCCTCATGCTTCTTTACGGGGCAGCCAGGCTCGTTTTAGGTTCAATCCATATCCTTCTTGAATTTGCGCCAGAGCACGTAGATGCGGATATTCTTTCAAAGGTAATGATGGAAATAGAAGGCATAAAAGGGATACATGATATCCACATCTGGAGCATTTGTTCAAATATCCATGCCATGAGCGCACATGTGCTTGTGGACAGTATCCATGTCCAGCAGACAGAAATATTAATTAATGAAATAAACAGGATACTCAGGGAAAGATTCCAGATAGTCCATACCACGCTGCAATTCGAATGTGCCGAGTGCGTCCTGCCCGAACTCGGCCACCAGACCGGGCATTAATAAATAGCTAAATTTCCTTAGTTTCATGAAAAGCACTTTTTACAGTCATGATGCCTGTAGCAATATTGAATTCGACAGTCCTTCCATAATTCGAACCGGTATCACTGGCAATAATAGGAATCTTGAATTCACTGAGTTTTTTCTTAACTGCTTCGACATTTCTTTCCCCTATATTGATGGAATTATTTCCGATATTGAACATTTTGGCACCACCAGCTATCTTTGCTTCTAACCTGCTTTTCAGACAGCCCTTCTCAAGTAGCATTTCCACTACCATTTCGATGGCCGAATCTGCAAATTTCATAGGATTACTCTTATTATTTGCCTCAGTTATAGTGGGAAGAAGTATATGGGAAAGTCCTCCATACCGGGCTATCGGGTCACGAATTGAGATGGCCACACAAGACCCAAGACCGATGGTAACAAGTACCGCAGGATTATGAACAACTACAAGTTCTGCAATTCCAATAACTATCTTTTCAGATTTTGGATCCATAATTATATTATTCGTCTATATTCAGATATAACTAAGCAGTATAATAATGCTTATTATTATGATGTGATTGGTATTATAGTTATAAAAACACTGGTTTTTAAACTATTCACTTGATTTTCAGGATTGCATGAGACGACCACTGCATCTGAGCAGGTCATGAAATGCAACAACAAAAATGTTCAAATCGAGGCGATCCCATTCGGTCGACTGAGCTTCAGAAAAATGAAATTATTGAAAACCGCTTAACCATTCTGGAGAGAATAGTGTACAGATATCTTTTTGAATTTTAAATATTTGATATTATATACAAGTGATTTTGCTAAGAGCTTGTCTGAATATTTATTTTGGACAGGATTTACAGGATGAACTGGATTAATTTCCATCCTGTAAATCCTGTAATCCTGTCCAAAAATGCCTCTGGATACTCACTTATAGCCTATTATGTGCATCGAATCGGTGTGAAAACCAAATGTGGGTCAAATTTTCAGACAAGCTCTAAGGTTTATGCCCTCCAGCCAACCGATCCATGCCCAGGTGTAATTTAACAAATAGCCTAGTCGATTCCTGATTAATATACCCACCTGGCGGTATTTAATTATCGCCCAACCAGCTTGTTGATAGCCTCAAGCATCTTTGTAAGTGAGTGGGAATCAGTAAATATCAATATCTTCCCGTCGATTTTTTCAGAATTAATATCAAATTGGGTCTTGAGGAATAAAACATCTTCAACATCCGGGCTCATCAGGCATACAACCTGGTTAATTATCGCGTCCGATATATCGTACACATCCGATGGCGGGGACAAACCGATCGCTATTGACAGGAAATTTGAAAGGGCAGAGATATATGTACCTCCCATAATATTACCCAGTTCCTTCAGGACAGATGTTTCCATTTCATCGAATCCTTTTGTCACATCGGCTTCACCAATTACAAGCCTTATCAAAAACTTTGCAGTTGGTTTTGATAATAAAAGGAGCACAAAACCTTTTGCATCCCCGTTGAGTTCAAGTATTATCCCGACAACAGGATCTTCATTCTTTACAAGCGCTGGCACCGTGAGCAAAGGTATCAGTTTAAGTTCGGGAAGCGATATCCCCACCTGTTTATTTACCATCTGTGAAAGAGAAGTTGTCGCATGTCCGATCCCGATGTTTCCAACTTCCTTTAATGCATCGCTCTGGAAATCCGTGAGAGTTTTTATATCATTCATAATTTTTCCTTCTTTTGAAATATTCTTTCTTTCAAATCAAAACGTTTGAAAAGCTGGGTTGAAGGCCCGACCAGAGTCTCAGTCTTTCCCATGACAAAATATCCCCCTTCATTCAGGGCATTATAAAAATTCATATACAATACCTCCTGTAAACTTTGTTCAAAATAAATCGTAACATTCCTGCAAAATATAATATCAAAACCTGATAATTTCGGTCCCGAAATAAGGTCATGGCGTTTGACTTTCACAAGTTTTTTTACTTCATCAATGACCTGGTAATTATTGTCTTTCTTTATGAAAAACCGGTTGATCCTTTCCTGGCCTATCTTTTCAAGCTGTTTTGGCTGGAATATTGCCATTTCTGCTTTTGCAATGGAGTCATCATCAATATCCGTAGCCTGGATCGAAATATTATATCTTTTGATTGAATGTCCAAGGAATTCATTCAACATAATTGCGATCGAATAAGGTTCTTCACCATTTGAGCACCCTGCACTCCATATTTTGATAACTTTATTATTAATTCCCTTCTGTTTGATCAATTCCGGGAGAACATTATTCCGGACAGAGTCAAATGTTTCCGGGTTCCTGAATAATTCCGTGACGTTTACAGTTAATGTTTCTTTAAGCTTATTTACCTCGTCCTCACTTTTTGAAAGCATCTGTGCATAATCCTTATAAGATTTTGACTCGGTCGCACGAAGCCTTACAGCAAGCCTTCTCTTCAGATGGGGCTGTTTATAGTCTTCACAGTTAAACCCGATTTTTCTTTTAATGATCAACTTTAATTCTGAAAATTCCTTCTCATCTTCATGTATGATGTCTGATAGTAAATTCATCATAATAATGTCCCCACATCAAGGATCAAAGCAACATTGCCATCCCCGAGGATCGTGGCTCCTGCAAATCCTTTAACTCCCTTTAATATATTATTATCAAGGTTCTTGATTATTACCTCCTGCTGGCCGATAACCTGGTCTACTACCAGCCCTACATTACTGCCTGCACGTTCTACTACAACCACAAGAAGTTCTTGAGAGCCATTGCTTTTAATATCGAAGATATTATGTAACCGGATCAGAGGCAGGACATCTCCCCGTATCAGAACTACTTCTTCACCCTTGATCGTCTTTATTTCTTCTTTCTTAATTGACAGGTCCCTTATAACATTGGTAATAGGTATGGCATAGATATCAGAACCAACCTTAACCATCAGTGAATGAATGATCGCAACAGTCAAAGGAAGCTTGAGTCTCATCAATGTTCCTTTCCCCAGGACAGATTCAAGTTTGATCGACCCGCCCATTCCTCCGATCTTTGTCCGCACCACATCCATCCCTACTCCTCTTCCGGAGATTTCCGTTACCTTCTCAGCAGTACTGAATCCGGCCATAAATGACAGGTTTATCGCCTCAATATCAGAAAGTTTTGCTGCTTCTTCCTGTGTCATCAATCCTTTCTTTACAGCAGTTTCTCTCATCTTTTGCGGGTCCATCCCTTTGCCATCATCAACTGCCTCAATAGCAACATGATTTTTTTCCCGCCTTGCAGTCAATTTGATCGTTCCTTTCTCGTTCTTGCCATTCTGCTTCCTTACTTCAGGAGATTCAATACCGTGGTCAATGCAATTCCTCAGGATATGCACAAGCGGGTCTCCAATTTCATCAAGTACTGTACGGTCAAGTTCAATATCCCCGCCTTCCATGACCAGATCGATCTCTTTCCCCTGATTTTTAGCAAGATCCCTTACCATTCTCGGGAACCGGTTAAATATCTGTTCAATAGGCACCATCCTCGATGCCATGATCTCTTCCTGGAGGTCATTTGTAAGACGGTTAAGACTGGCAAGCGTCTCCTCAAGATCATCCAGTTTATGCACACTGGCAAGCTGCATTAACCGGATTTTGTTTATAATAAGTTCCCCTACGAGGTTCATCAACGAATCCAGGCGTTCTATACTTACCCGCACACTTTGTACGCTTTTTATAGAGGTCTTACTTCCCTCAGTAACATTCGTTTTATCTTCTGCTTTTTCCCTGGGTTTAGAGCCTGTGTGAGGTTTAACTTCCACTTTTGATATCTCGGATACTTTTTTTGCTGCATCTTCTAATTTTTTGGCATCTTCTGTTGTCGAAATTATGACCTTGAATTCCCGATCGAATTTTTCATCTTCCAGATCCTTTATCGAAGGAACCGTTTCAATGATTTCGCCAATCTCAGATAGATTTCTCATCACTACGGTTGACCTGGCAGATTTAAGCATGCAGGATTCATGAAGTGTCACGGTTATTTCATAAATATTGCCTGTTTCGGGTTTTTCCCCGGGATTATTAGATGCATTATTAGCTACAACTGGTTGCTCATCCTTTAATGGAACAGACCCTGAATTATTTTTTGATAATTTATCAACTAGAGAAGCAATATCAATCTCTGAGGATTTCTCCGGTGTTTCCACCATTTTTTCAAGTGTATCAAGACACTCGAAAAGGACATCTATTGCAGATGAATCAAGCTCTATTTCATTCTTCCTGACCCTGTCCATCAGGTTTTCCATGTTATGGGTAAGTTCTTTAATATTTACATAACCCATTGTTGCAGACATGCCTTTTAGGGTATGGGCTGCCCTGAACATCACATTTATTGTTTCACTGTTCGCCGGATCTTTTTCAAGACTGAGAAGTGCATCATTCATTGATTGGAGATGTTCCTCGGATTCGACTGCGAACATTTCCTTATATTCATCCATGTCATCCATAATTATTTCCTCTATATATTTTCCGTTATGCTCTGAGCAATTTTGTCAATTGGTAAAATGTGATCTGCCAGTTTCTGGTCGATTATAGACCTTGGCATGCCATAAACCACGCATGTTGATTCATCCTCGGCTATCACCTTGCCGCCTTCTGATTTTAGTTTCCTGATACCATTTGTACCATCAGAACCCATTCCTGTAAGTATTACCCCAAGTGTATTTTCTTTAAAAATCGGCGCCACAGAATTAAGAAGAACATCAATAGAAGGCCGTACACCCTGTACCTTTTCAGTCTTTGTGAGTGTGACTACTTCCCTGAGATCGCCATTAATATTTTGCTGTCTTACAATCATATGGAAATCCCCGGGAGCTATATAAACAGTTCCCATCTCCAGGACATCACCATCAGCAGCCTCTCTCACTTTTAGCGTGGACTGGGAATTCAAACGGTCTGCGAGGGATTTGGTAAATCCGGGAGGCATGTGCTGTACAACAAGAACAGGAGCATGAAGATTGGAAGGTAAAAAGGGTATGACCTGCTGTAATGCCCTGGGTCCTCCTGTGGAAGAACCTATTATTATTAGTTTTTTAGTCCTGACTCTTGGTACGGATTCGATCTTTTCTTTCTTGTGAACGTTTACTTTCTTTTCTTCTATGAATCCGAGCTTATGGACAGCCACATTTGCAGCCGCTTTAACTTTTTTTATCAATTCATCTTTTTTCGTATCCATATCAAGGCTTATATTCCCTGAAGGTTTCTGGATGAAATCAACTGCTCCATATTGAAAAGCTGTCAAAGTAAGATCGGCCTGGTTCGATTCCGCACCACTTAGCATAATAACGGGAGTGGGACACTCACTCATTATATAACCAAGTGCCTGTAACCCATCAAGAACAGGCATTTCAACATCCATAGTGACTACATCAGGCCGAAGCTGAGTTATCTTTTCTATTGCTTCCTGTCCGTTTTTTGCCTTGCCTATAATTTCTATATCAGGAGATGATCCCAGAATATTAACTATGATTTTTCGCATGAACGCTGAATCATCAACGACAAGAACTCTTATCCTGGACATTGGTAAACCTTATCACATATTTTTAGAAACAGCTTCCAGAACTTTTGCAGCGTCAAATGGTTTTACAATAAAATCCCTTGCCCCGATCTTGATCGCATCATTTACTACAGTTTGCTGCCCGATCGAACTGCACATAACGACTTTTGCATTACTGTCTATAGCCATTATTTGCTTCAGGCATTCAATACCATCAACGTTTGGCATGACTATATCACAGAATACAAGATTTGGTTTATTTTCCTTGTATTTTGCAACACCATCCGAACCATCGACCGCTTCTAACAATTCATGTCCTGTTGGTGCAATGATCTTCTTAAGCATCATTCTCATGAATGCCGCATCATCCACCAGTAATATTTTTCCAGCCATTATTCCTCCAAGATTATTTTTTGATTTCTATGTTTTAAAGTTGAATCCATTGTTTTATATACATGCTATTTTCAACCACATCAGTATATAGAAAAGTGTGATATTGGTGTGATATTACATGATTACACACCCTGTCAATTCAGCAGTCTGAATGATCAGCCTGGCATATTTTTATCAAGGACTGCCAGGACTTTTGCTGTATCAAATGGCTTGATAATATAATCCACTGCACCGATTTTAATTGCCTCATCTACTACTGTCTCCTGCCCTATCGAGCCGCAAATAATGACTCTGGCTTTACTATCATATTCCATTATTTGTTTCAGGCATTCTATGCCGTCAACATCTGGCATCACTATATCCAGGAATACAAGATCAGGTTTATATTGCTTATATTTAGACACCCCATCTGATCCATCAACAGCTTCAATTAATTCATTTCCACTCGGAGCAAGGATTTTTTTCAGCATCATTCTCATAAAAGGTGCATCATCCACAAGCAATATTTTTCCAGTCATTTTTCCTCGACATTATGTAGATTTTTATATTTTAAAGCTGTTAATAGTAATGTATGGTCAATCACATAGATATATATAAAAGTGTGAAATTTAGTGTGATCTCATTATCATCACATACCCAACAGCGGCCCCATTCCCTGGAGTGTCAATTCAGCAGTCAGCGCAGAAATCCAGACAAGTCCCACAAAATGAGTATAGGTATTAAAATGATGCCCTCCATCAACAATTCTTATTAACATTGCAGACATAAGTGAATGACACATCATCATTATCATCAACATTGTTGTCATCAGTGGAATATTAGTAGCCGATATCGTAGCGATTGAAATCCCTATATCGATATCAGGGATCGAAACATTTGAAAACATTTTTGCCAGCATTGAAATTATAGACACAGCGAGGAACATAGTCGCTGCAATTCCTGCGGTCATGCCATAAAGCACGCCTATGAGGCTTGAAGCGCTGCTGTATCTCAATTTTCTCATTGAAAGTATACTTATAAAATTCTGGCTTATGATATCTCCGATTAAAGTTGGTTTCCCTCCCACATTTGTTCCTTCCACGAACATCGTTGCAAAGCGTTCGATCAGATTACTCCCCGTTCCTGCAGCGAAATGCTCCCATGAACGCGGAGTATTGAGCCTTGTCCTGAGCCTCTTATACAGGTTATTTACATTTTCTGAAAGCGGACCGAAATCATGGGTAGTTAATTCTTTCAATGACTCAAGAATAAGTCCGCTTCTTGACCCGGCAGCCCCACCAAGAGAACGGATGAATGCCCCAAAATTATTATCATATCTTTTTATTTTATTTTCCTCAGTCCGCGCTATCAGTCCTGTAAGTAATAAAGGGGTTATCGAAGTGGCAAACATTATAGTTGTGGGTAAATTGGAGAATGGGACAACAATCCCGGTAACGATTATACAGAGGGATAAAGAGACTGGCATAGACCATTTGATCCTGCGGTCGGCAATTGTCTCGATCTCAAGTGTATGCCATATCCTGTCAGCAGGCACCTTTGACCTGGCGTATAACAATATTACAAATTCCGTACTTATGAATAAGAATATCGCGCCACCAAGCAGTAATATGGAATCCATGCCGGTAATTATTGGCATGATAATAGCGAATGCTACTATGAATATAAGAGACATGCACATTGAAATGAACATTTCTTTTATCATATCTATAGAATTTAAACAGTCCTGGTACATAGTCACAAAATCCTTCATTACCACAGCCTGCTCGGATAATACGAACTCCCTGAAATCCTGTCCTGCCTGGACAGAATGCGCCATCCTGTCAAGAAAATCCGAAAAAAGAATGGAAGGTGTCCGCTGGGCTATGAACCTGCATGCCACAGGGAAACTTACATGCCAGTAGAAAACAAGAGCATATATCCTTCCTGTCTCTTTTGCCAGATAACCATAAGCTTCAGTATGGGAAAGCTTGAGCAAAAGATCAACCCTTGTCATCTGGGATGTAGCAAGAACACCCATATGTGTAATATAGTAATGGATATTATTGTCAATTTCCTTTTTTTTCCCTTCCAGGCTTGATATGGGATATATTATCACGATTGAAAATAGTGCAATAGGGACAAGCATTACACCCAGGAAAAGAACTCCTTCCATGACTGAAGGAACAATTAACAGCATTACAACTGGAAATAAAAACGCTAAAATGGTTATCGGGATCACAAAATTCATAAAATAGTTTTTTTGTGAGATCCCGAGGCAATGGAATATGACTTTTGTGTCCATATTTCATACCTCAAAAGGAATACCTTCAAGACCTCTTGCCTGGTATGCCCAGATTATGTCCCTTACTTTATAATAATCCAGGATGTTTTCTTCTACCATCCTGGTAAGTATCTTGGCACGTAAGGCAAGGTCATCATATATCAGGCGCTTATCATCATAACCCTGCTTGGTAGCTATTTTGTCAAGAAGGAAACTATTATTCATGCCCCTGAAACGATGCCTGTCATTTGTAAAATCCCATTCAAAAACTCCCCTGGTTATTACACCTCCCGCTTCTTCCAGATACCCTTCTATCTCATCAACCGATGTGCATCTCCGCAAATATTTGCCTTTTCTGTATATTGCCTGGAGGATCAAAGCCGCATTGAGGTTATCAGCAAATGTTGGAGGGATATTTATAGGTTCACCGGTAAGCCTCTGGAGAAGTTTTCTGACCGATGAAGCATGGAATGTGGCAAGAACAGCATGTCCTGTCTGCATTGCCTGGAATGCGACTGCGCCCTCTGCGCCCCTGATTTCACCAACAATGATATAGTTTGGTCTTGACCGCAGGGCAACTTTTAAGAGAGTAAATGTATCTACCTGGGATTCAACCGGGCCATCAAGCCGTGTGATCAATTGCTGCCATGCCGGCTGTGGCGGAAGTACTTCAGCGGTATCTTCTACTGTATACATTTTTGATTTGCTGCTGATGAAAGGCAATGCAGCGTTAAGCATTGTCGTCTTGCCGCTTGCTGTTTCACCGCTAAAAAAAATGCTCATCTGGTTCTCAAGCAAAAGCCACAGATATGCAGACAGGTTAGCATCTATACTTCCCCACTTGATAAGCTGGGGAATACTCGCCGGAACTTCCATGAATTTTCTCATGGTGAAACTGGAACCTTTCCGGCTGATGTCAGTACTGTAAATAGCTGCAATTCTTGTACCATCAGGAAGAGAACCATCGATCAGGGGACGCGCATCGCTTACTGGCCTGCCGATGCGTTCACCCACGGTATGCAGCCAGTGACTCAGGTTTTCCTGGGTATCAAAGGTCAGATTGGTTGTAAGCATGCCCATGATCTTATGGACTATATATATGCCGCTTACTCCGATACTGTGAATATCCTCAAGGTAAGGATCCCTTATTACAGGCTCTATCGGTCCCTGGCCGATGACATCCCGGTCAAGGAAATAAGAGATTTTATCATATTCATTCTGGGTTAAAGAAATGGATTTTGCCCCAAGGAATTTATCAAGTATTCCAATTGGTGCAAGTTTCCCCGCAATATGAACCGATTCATTAAAAAGTCTCATCATTAACTTTCTTAATTGTTCCTCATTTTCAGGGACTATTTCATCTGCAGCCTTTTCAAGAATAGTATCCATTATAGCCTTATATTTTTTCCACTCATCCGGGGATAGAACCGGCTCAATTGCAATATAAAAAATTTGTTTTGTGACCTTGTCGCCTTTCAGGTGGATAAATATCGGGTCGCCAACAGGATAAATTATGGAAGGTACCGGAATGTCTACAATATCACGGGACAATTTAGGCATGAAATCCGGCACTACCCCGCTTTCTTTCTTGCATTTATCCACATATTCTGCCAGATGCGGATTTCGAGCCAGCGCTTCTTCGAATTTATCGTCCATTATAATCCCTTATGAAACTCCGGAAATATTGATCATTACACCACTTCTTGCTTCTACTTTGAATCCGATCATTGCCCCAACCTGTATTTCAGGATTCGAATATTTGTTTATGACCATAGTCCGCAGCATCTCAGTCCCCATCTGTCGCATTTTGATTGTTATCATGATCTCAGCTGCATCTTTAAATTCGGAAACTACATGAGCAGGCATCTCTGTAGTATCCATCGTAATGATAATCGTTTTCTGTAAACCTGTTATTTTCTTAAAAAACGAAATTAGCTCAAGGCTTTTCTGTGCATCAGTCCCATATCTGATAAGCGCAGAAAGAGTATCTATGATAATTACATTTTTTTCATAAAGTCCTTCCGCACCCATAAGGCGCTGGAGAAAATCACTTCTGGGCTTTGATTCTTTTAACAATGGAAAAACCGGGATATACAATAGTTCGCCTTTTAGCAGCCTGATCCCTATCGGGTAATCAAGTGATTTCATCTGCCGGATGAAATTTTTCGTGGTTAATTGAGTTGATATATAGGTGACCGTATTTTTATTATCAAGAAGGCCATAAGCAAATCTCTGGCACAGTGCGCTTTTTCCACTTCCGCTGGGACCGTCTATCATTATCAGGGAGCCTTTCGGAAAACCTCCCCCAAGCATCTGGTTCAATTCGTCCCTGTCAAGCACAAAATTATATCCTGCCATATTTAAGGTGTCCTGAATGAAAAAGTATCTTCAATTCCATTTGCTGTTATGACCCTGAGGTTATGACTGCCATCCTGAAGCGATGTTGTCGCATTTATCCGCAGTACATCTCCTGAAAGCCACATAGGATCGCTACCTAAATTTGTTTTGTTAAGGTTGCTGTCAATAACAATAGTCCCGTCTATAATAACAGTAATATATTGTATGTCAAGCTCTTCTTTCCCCGTGTTTTTTACATAAAATGTATAAATGCCGCTGCTACTGTTATAAGGTATCAATTCAGGGTCACCTATGATGGTGATATCCGTTTTCAATTGTTCCGCAAACGTTTTACTCCCGACAATTGCTGCCGAGGAGATGGATTGGATGTTCAGGAAAATTGCCCCGACTACGCTCAATGCAATTATTACAGATGTAATGAAAAAGACCATCTGAGTTGCTGATGCGCCTGCTCCCATTTTTATCTCCTAGGACAGCGAATAATAACCAGCTGCGCCGTTTTCTGTTATTATCTTCACTCTGCCGCTTATAGATTCGATTGTTACATTTATGGATGTCCCGGGCGGCCAGACACCCCGGGGATCTACAATATAAAGCGAGTCAAATTCCCCATTTAATATTACATTGATCTTACTCGAATTAAGGGTCATTGAGCCATTATTATATACTGTCAGATTTTTATTACCCTGGTCCCAGCTCGTGATCACTACTTTAGTATTTAATTTTTCATTCCATAATTCATTTGAACTTTTTTTTGCTTCCTGGATCTGCCGATATGACATATCCACCATGGGATAGAACATTGATGCCATTTGCAGGATGGATGCAATGAATATAATTACAACAGCAGAGGTTGAAAAGCCCATGGGATCTCTCCGCTGTTATGGGTATAGTCGTACGTACCTGTTTACCCCGAATGAGTTTGGAGTTGCTATTTCGAGATTCACAGCCTGCCCCAGTTCCTGGTTCAAGGATAGCCAGAATGTTTTTCTCGGAGCTAAGGATATACCCTGTATGGAGTTGGCAGATACCTGGACTTCAATTAAATCTCCACTGTTAAGTACTGGAGTTGTATTAGTAAATGATGAATCTTCATCCCTCACTGCTATAGCAGTATAAGTTGTATTAGTAGCATTAGTACTGTTCGTACTATTATAAATCTCACTTGAATAATTCAGGTCATAGCGTTTAGTTGAATCCATAATCGTTACAATAACTTGCCTCAAGTCTATCGAAGTAGTACCTACATCCGGTTTAAGTCTTATTAATAAATCATTTATTGATTGATTCATAGTTCCATTGATAGCTTCACCCCTGTCTCCCAGGACCTGCTCCACGACGATATTTGATGATATCTGCTGTGTAGCCTCTTTGCTTGTCTTTGTAGCTTTCTGCTGAAGCGCCCCTGTTGTGTATATCAGGACTGTGGCAGCTACAGCGGCGACAAGCACCATCGCAATGAATATGATCAAAGTGCCAACTCCGATATCACCCCTTTCATTGTCTGTCAGGAATTTTTGGTTTGCTTTCATATATACTCCTTTCCTTTAAAAAGGAAAAATTCCCCTTTTTCAGGGGAATAGTTCTATTTGGGTCTTTCCACTAAAGGTTGAAGGTATTACAACATCCTTTATTACCATTGTCCCGGTCTCAGGAACAAGCTGAATAGTGGCCTTTTCCCGTACAGCTAATGTATTACCGGTCAGGTCTAACTTAATTATTCCAAGATCTCCAGCTTGCAGGACATTATCGCTGCCGCCTATAATGGATCTTATTTCAGTATATCCGAATGCTATACCGGCTTCAGGCGTAGAGTTCCCTGAATGCGCCAATTTAATATTACCATCTTTATCGAGATATTTCACTGTCGTCTTGTTAATATCAATATCAGATCCACCTGCGGAAAGTCCTACCGTTATATTAAGTAAACCAATAGCACCGCTCACATTCGCGCCATCAACAGATATTATTTTTAGATTGGAAGATACTTCAGATGTGGCTTCTTTACCTGTAGATTGTGCTTTTTGCTGAAGTACGCCTGATGTCTGGATCAACACTGCTGCCGCAACTGCTGCGACTAATACCATTGCAATAAAGATAATAAGAGTGCCAATACCGACATCTCCGCTATTATTTTTTAATATGTTTGTTTTCATGATGCCTCCATTATTTTCAGGGAAATAGTTGTATTTTACCAGAAGCCGTTGATCCAAGAGACGCAGGAGCTTTGACATCCTTGAGCACCATCGTACCCGATTCAGGGAGTATTTCAACTCTGGCGCCCTTGCGCGGTTCCAGGCCCGATGTCGCTAGAGTGAGATTTATGGTAATAAGTCCAAGATCTCCAGCTTGCAGAACCTCATCGGAAGTGCCTGAGATAGACCTATCTTCAGAATATTTAAATGCCGAAGCAGTGGGTGCAGTAGTGACTTCGTTCAACGTTACAGATTCGTTTTCATCGATATATTTCACCTTTACTTGCTTGAAATCAATGTCGCTTCCACCGGCTGATAATTGAACACCGACTTCCAGCTTATCAATCAGGGTAGGATTGGCTACACCAACTGTTGTGCCTACAACAGTAACTACTTTCAGGTTAGAAGACACTTCAGATGTTGCTTCTTTACCTGTAGATTGTGCTTTTTGCTGAAGCACACCTGATGTCTGGATCAACACTGCTGCTGCTACCGCCGCAACAAGTACCATGGCGATAAATATGATCAGCGTGCCTATACCGACATCGGCGTCTTCATTTATTATTAATTTTGTTCCTTTAGCTTTCATAACGCCTCCGTTTATATTTTATATTTTTAATTTATAGAGTTAGGTGGCGTCATTACGCCAGACCTTTCATCTTATAATCATTATCATGATGCATGCATATAAACGGTGTTGTGAAAAAGGTGTGATAAAACATACAAAATACGCTGGTGAATCTCCCTCATCATAGGGGGACCGTTACGATTAAAAAATATCAGGCCAGTAAAAACCTGTCATTTTTGAAATTTTTTATTTCGGTTTGTACTGAATTGATCTTTTCTTTCAAATTATTAAGAAGTTTCTTACCCTGCGGATCATTTTCAAGTTTATGGTCCGGGTAAAGCTGTCGCATCAGGATAAATCGTTTCCTGTCGGTAATGTTTTGTTTTAATAATAAAAATAATAAATATAATATATCCTCCTTTTCTTTGTGATATTTGATTGTTTTAACACATTGGTCAAGATATGAAGGAATTTCAATAGCATCTCTTACAGCCATGTGGAGGCAATCCAGGGTTACAGGCTTTATAAGATAATCCGAGACCATGGAAAGTCTGAACATATCACTGATTACGGGAATTTTTGAAGTACTGACTACAATAGGTATATCCGGATGATTCTTTTTTATTTTTTCTATCAGATCCCATCCATCCATGTCCGGAAGGTCCATATCCATCAAAACCACATCAGGCGAATTTTTTTTAATTCCGGCCAGACACTCTTTTGCGGTAAATGCCGTAGTAACAATATATGTGTCGTCAACCATAAGAAGCATTCCGGCAAACAGGTCAGCTGTATCCGGTTCACCGTTTACAATAAGGATAGATTCCTGTTTTTTTTCAGTCATATGATTTTACTTGGAAGACACATTAACATAAGGTTGAGTATGATTATTCTTCACAAACATTAAAATAAAGTGAGATATTTTCTAAAGAATATCAAAAGATCTATACAATTTTAAGGTGTAGCCAGTTCCTTCTATATGGTTATTAATTATCTTCATCACAAATATCGTCCATATTTTAACTCCTGTGAAAGCTGATTTTAAATATGTTGCATATATTTTCTGATAAAACCGGATAATTTCACACCGGATAAGATTTTGGTGAGATTAATTTCCACACCCATGATGCTGTGATTTATTAAAAGAACTTTTTATATCAGAGTATGGCCAACCACCTTTTGCCATAACTGACTTTAATAACTTCCTGACATAGTATAAATATAAATATTGGCAGGCACATATTGATATTATAGGGAAGTAGGTTATAATAAGAAATGAAAGACCGGAGTGATCTTTCTAATTAAAAGCTACAATTAACGGATATAAAACTCATTCAAAGTTTCCTTTAACTCTTGAAAGGGAGCATAATAGAAACCGAGATTGAAGACCAGATATAAATTAAAAGGAGGTGAAAAAGTATGGCAAAAGAGAAACATGTTGAAGAGGAGGAGTCAGTTAAACATGCCGGAAAAACTCATGAAAAAGGCGCAAAATCAGAGACCGCTGAAGACTATAAAGAAAGAATGAGAAATTTCAACAGGGAGCTAATGGCAAAAGTAAAGGAGACCGGCGGCGAGGAGGAGGAAATGCCAGGCGCACACCCAAAGACATCTAAGATGGCAGCATCATCTGAGGAAGCATCAGCATCGGAGTAGTTATATGCTGTATGGGGGGTGTAGAAATTGCAATACTATATGATTTCAGAATGATTTCAGAAGAGTTATTGGAAGAGCATTCCCTCTTTTTCTTTTTTTTCTTAAAAATTATTTCATACCTGACTGCTCTTTACCAGAACCCCTGAGGCAATAGCGGTCCCATCTGAGAGACAGGCTCTTCTGGACAGGGCAGGTAGGGCATAGACAACCTTTATAATTTTTGATTATTGCGCTTTTCCCGATTGCACAAAATGTAAGTTTACTCTCGCCTGTTCCAATATACGTAGGACAGTTTACACAAATACATATTTTATTCAGTTCTTTGATTTTATCCTGCATCTGTGCTGGAGTCAATTTGCTCATTTCTTCCATATTTTGTTCAAATGTCTTGTGTGCTTCCGGCATATTTTACCCCCTTAAATTAGCATATTAACAATTCTGGTTATTAGTATATAATTGTTTTCAATAGATTTAATACCCTTGCCATTACATATTATTGAATGGAATTTGGGGTGAATATGTATGGATAGAAATATAGAACAAACTAAAGATAAGTTTAAGAAAATTGAGATGGGGTTGAAATGCATCAGGGATCTGAACCTTCTTGATGATTTTTTTGATGAGACATGGAAAGAAGGAACAGAGAAGTTCCTGAATAAATATGAAGATAAAAAATCATTTTATGATCTGCCCCTGGAAGAAACCGATAAAACTTTAGACCGGGTAACTGAATGGTTCGGAGATGATTACGGGCTGGCTGTAATCGATGGGAAATTCTGGATGGTTGCTGTGGGCAGCGTAGATGAAGGCGGCAACATATGGTGGTTCAAAATGAGGCTCAAAACGGATGATATAGAGACCGCAAGAAAAGTCATCCTGCTGGATAAGTGCAGGCCGAGGAGATACTAAATACTGAACTCACTTTCCAGCCCAGGGAATTCCACACGTAAATCGGGGGCAAGCTGTTCAACGACAGGTTTTCCCCTGGTTCCCACGCAAACCGTGATTCAGAGGGGCTGACGGGCGAAGCTGCAGCGCATGACCAAAACACAATCACAATATCGGTAACAACGCAAATCCTGATCCCTTATTCATATATCCCCTTTTCTCTGGTGCATCCGCTGAAAGAGACCGAAAGTAAAAGCAATATCAAAACAATTGTTATGATCTTCTTCCCCGATAACATATTTTTTTCACTTTACCATATATTTGTTTAACTATAAATAGAAATGTGTTTTAAATTAAAGTCTAACCAGTCCATTTATAGTCTGGTTGATAGCTTGTTTCTTAACTACGCCTTCAAGTTGAATTAAGCTCTTTTTCAAAAAATGCACTGACTGTATAAATTGCATCTAAAGGTGATTGGAAATCGCTATTGTCCAAAACT